>BNTP01000072.1 GCA_025996695.1 Bacteroidia bacterium
ATCGAACCCGAGCCAATAGTCGCACCCAACGTATTCACATCGCCTGTCAGAGCCAGAGTAGCTCCTTTGTTCAACTTTGTATCAAGAGAGTCCAGTACTATTTTTACAGATGGAGCCTTGGTCGTGCTGAGCGAGGTGAAACCGTTTTCTACCTCCGTCGGATGCACGTGATTACCCGCAGCATATCCCGAAGTCGCAAGGCCTATGGCAGCCGTGCCGGCGATTAGCGGTGGGGCCGTTGCAAGATCATTTTTCGTGGCACCCGGCGCGATACCCGCTAGTTTCGTGCTGTCTGTTCCGGCTCCCAACTTCGTGGATTTGGCGGCACTACCCGTCGTGTTTTGATTCAGCACAGGGACATCAGCTGCTACCAACGCACGGAATCCGGGTACAGCGGTACCGGAAGCGGCGTCTGGGCCTGCGTAGAATCTTCTCGCGGTTTGCGGCGGTAAATTAGGCAACGAGCCGAAAGTTTTCACACCACTGAGCGTCTGTTGTTTTGTCAACGTCGAATCACGGAAAGCCCTCAGGCTCGCGGGAACTGCGGCTTCCACGGTCGATACGACCGTAGCTTCCGTCGCTTCCGTCGCTGGCGTTTGCTGGGTGGTTGCGTTAATAGCCGTTACCGCTGTCGTTTTAGTAGGTATCGTCGGCGCAGTGGTGAACGTGGCATTTCCGGAGAAAGTGGCATTGCCACTAACAGTCATATTACCTGACGACTGCAATGTATCGGAGAACGTCTTAGTCCCGGCCATACTGCTGCAGAGATGAAAAGTCCCCTTCTCCTCTGCGCTTTTTCTTTCTTTTTCGTTTTCATTCTCATTACTTAATTAAAATTTTACTATTACTAACTAAATCGTTTTTTTCTTAACTACGAATTCACGAATTACCCTGCACTACCCTGCACTACGCTGCGCTTGTACAGGGTTATCAATATTGCACCCCATACGGGTGGGGTGGCGTAAATCAAGTACCGTTTTCTTTGTGTTATGTTTTTAGCCTCCATTTATCATTTTTATATTATTGATTATCAAGAAGATATGATTAACCACATGCAATATGTGGTGGGTGCTTTTTTGGACTCAATGCCAATTTACGCCACCCCACCATACGGGGTGGAGTAATGACTGTACGGTCTTTTTATTCCCCTGCAAATTTTCTACTCTTAATTTTTAACTTTCAACTTTCAACTTTCAATTTTCAACTCTAAAAAAGTTCCCGCCACAAGGCCTAAACAAGAGGTCAGAGAGAGAGAATGAAACTTCATTCGCTGCCTAAACCTCGTAGCGGGATACTTTAATTGTTGTTTTATGTGAAAGCTTCGCTATCATTTTGTTAATGGTTCGCGAAACTTTTAAATCGATTTTCTTCAAAAAACGATGATTCCTGTTAAGAGTCGGGCTTATATTGAGTATCAAGGAGTTAGCAGGCAAAACCCCGCTTCGGCACCCACTTTTGCACCCAAAAATCACCCATTTTTCGGGTGAAAACGCCCACTTTTTTTTCACATAAATTAAGAGATTTTTTTGTCAAACTTTGTTAAATACTTGATTGGATGGAGCAGATGCAGTACTTTTGTTTTCGAAATGAAACCGGCTTCATTTCAAGAAAATAAAAAAACGAGGATTCTTAACAGGAATTCTCGTTTTTGGGTAAAAATGGAGGGGGAAATTCGGTTTTTTTTTGGCGCGCGCGTATTTGGTTTATTCATAAAAAAAGGAGTGAGCCTTAATGCTCACTCCTTGAAAGAGTCATCTTACAGTCATATTATTGGTGGCAGATACTTATCAGTTCTTTCTAACCAATGGATTTCCGTTGCCGTCTTTGTAGCTGTCGCATAAAATCATAATAAAATCAATTAACGCCCAGATACCGCAACCGCCAAGAGTGAGCAGTTGAGCAACGCCAATTCCGGTACTTCCCGAGTAAAATCTGTGAATGCCTAAGTAGCCAAGAAAAAAACATAAAAGCAATGTTACAAGCCAATCTTTTCCTTCGGAAACTTCTACAATTTTGCTTTGACGTTTCAAAGCCACGCCACATTTTACGCATATTACTGCATTTTCGGAAACTTCGTTTCCACAATTTGGACAAAACATAATTTTTATTTTGTATAAAATCCTGCTCTTACGACTTCACAGGTCTTGTCATCTTTTCATAAAATATCGTTGCGAAATAAAAAGAACAAGGCAATGATTATCAATAAAATACTAATTGCAAATTTGCCAAATAAAACCTTTCGTCCTTTCAACATCCACGATTTTGGATTTTTTATATTGTCATAAATCAACCCCAAAATGATGTAAGGAATTGAAACGACCAACAATCCATTTGCCCTGAATGCTGACGCAAAATCGCAATGCAGCAAGTAATGAACTGCCCTTTGCGAGCCGCAGCCCGGACATTTTAGACCGGTGAGTGCATAAAACGGACATTGGGGAAAAAAATTACTGTTCTCGGGATTATAACGGCTGTAAATAGCCCCAAGAACAATAACTGCAACTATAATGAGTATTTTTTTAATAACCACTTAAACCAGCTAAACCGGCAAATGCTCCGATAGCAATCATGAAAATACAGTAAATAGTCATTCCAATCAAACCTATCCAAAAGCCCAATTTAGTCCATTTACCTGCTTGTGCCGACAAGCGATTTGCTTCTTCAATCTCACCTGCATAAAAGCGAGATTCTACTTTGGAAGCATTTACAATTCCCACGATGCCAAGAGGTAAACAGCAAAACAGCGTTACCAATATTGACTGTGTGAGCCAAGTTTTTGGTGGTTGTTGAGCAGATAAATCAGCCTTTTTACCATTTACCGAACAACCACATTTTACGCAAATTACGGCTTCTTCAGCCACTTCTGCACCACAAAATTGACAATACTTACTCATATTCTTTAAAATTTGATTTTATCCTGCTCTTACAGCTTCACAGGCCTTGCTTTTTTGCATTTGTGATTTTACAACAGAGCCGAAGTCCGTTTTAACTCTGTTCAAAATCGGGGACAAAGTTAGGCAAAATTCTGTTCAAACCAAACATTTTTGACGTTTTTTCGCAAAATTTATCTATCATGTTCACTGTAAAATCCGGTTATAGTATTCTGACACTTTTGCGTTTGCTCTTCTCTTTTTTATTTTTAGGAGCATCAATCACATATTTAATAAAAAGTTCATGGCTACCTGACGAAACTTTGTTAATAGCCGAAATCGGATAATCGTAGGCATATCCCACTTCCAAGGATTTGAATTTTCCGCCCAACATAACCGTCAGGGCATCATTCTGTCGCCAAGAAACGCCTCCCCAATAAGTTTTATTGTAGACCAAGCGCATCGACACATCAATTTGAGTTTGCTTCCACATCCCTTTCAGGGCGTTTACCTCCTGCAGCGAATCGGGTTCCACTTTGAGCGAACTCATCTCCATCGTTTTTAGCAAAATCGACGGCTTCAATTCCAAGAGCGGATTATTTAACGTCCAATTATATCCGGCAGTCAAATAATAGGTGCGGGGCATTTCCAAGGTCGTTCTGTCGTCCAACAACAACTTAGGAGCCGTCAAATGGGAAACACTCAAGCCTGTGTACCATTTTTCTTTTTCATAAAACACACCCAAAGCGGCATCTATCGAACTTCCCGACACTTTGGTGGTTGGAATGGCGTCGTCGCTGGGAGCGTTCGATTCGCCTCCGGAATCATTATCCGAATTATTAGAATTACCGCCGGGATTAGGAGTGAGTTCTACCCCTGTGCCATCAAACGACGCATCCACCATACCGAAACGCAGTCCTACACTCAAATTGCCTTTTGCAACCTTAAAACGCTTGGCAAGTTGCCCGGAAATCAGAGATGATTTGAACAGTCCAATCTTATCGTCATACATAGACACGCCCAGACCGAGTTCCTGACCTAAAAGTTTTAGAGGCATTTCTGCCACTATAATGCCCGTTTTCGGTGCATGTTCGACGCCAAGCCATTGCAAGCGATAAAGTCCGCTCACCTCAATATTGCCCGACATACCGGTGTGACCGGGATTGAAATACGATTGAACAGCCCAATAATTGCTCACCTGCGTATCAAATTGCGCCTTCAAAGGGCAGCAAACGACAAGCAGCAAGCCAATTTCGATAAAAATTTTTGTCCTCACATTGAAGTAACGCAAGAAAGGCTAAAAAATTGTGTTCGGGAGCAAAACTTTATTGTAGAGCCGCGGCGCGCCACGTTTCTACCGTGCGACCGAAGAACACTCTCCGCACCCCCTGCATCAACGATATAGAACGACAAATCTATGACCAACCCTCAAAAAACATGTCTGCCGCGCAAGGTGCCTACTTGGTGATTCAACAGAGTGTGCTTGCTCATAGTTGGACTGGGTTATGATGGGGTATCAAATAGTTGAGCTTTGGATGCTTAAATTTTAATTACGCCCTCCCATCAGTATCGGAAAATATTTTTTCACTAACACTGTTACAGGTATAAATAGCAGAACAGTTATTGTCGTAACAATAATACTCACAACGGGATTTATTATTAGCCCATCCCTTCCCAGAATCAAAACTGTAATTTTCCCGGCAAATGCCAATATCAGTATTGTCCCACTTGATATAATTGTAATTATTTTTGAACTATTTGTATATAACATTGACAGCAAAACAGTTGCCATTATTCCAACCATTCCTATCACATAAAATAGTCCTATATTTTTTCCATAACCGAAGGTATGAACACCTACACGCCCATTAAATGGCACAATAGTAACAAGTAGTGTAAAGCCAATTACTACACCTAAACAGGCTAATCCAAACTGTTTTTTATTCCCCGACTCAACAACTTTGATTATATTTTGCTTTTTAAAAATAGTTCCAATGGCAAAAAATGGCAA
Organism: Bacteroidia bacterium; assembly: GCA_025996695.1. Lineage (GTDB taxonomy): Bacteria > Bacteroidota > Bacteroidia > Bacteroidales > Azobacteroidaceae > Azobacteroides. The sequence goes on from BNTP01000072.1 coordinate 4,882, forward strand.
AGCCAGCAGTGCACTATTTATTGAAAGCAATAAATGTATATTTAACTGTTTCAGAAAAAGCACAATACCTATAACACACACATTACCAAGTACATAATAGAACATCTCGCCGTTACTTATTGATTGCAATATGCTATTGAATATTTTCACAAAAAATAATGCTATTAAAAACCATAACGACGCAGTTACTATGGTTGACATATCTGTATCATATCCTACTCCAAATACCATACCCCAAAATGGCTTTATCACTGCTTTATCAAAAGTTATGTCCCCAAAAATTTCCGGATAACACAGTTGAAGCAGCAATTCGCTCAAATAATTCAGAACATATAGCAGCACATAAGGGATAATTAGCGTCTTGACCCCATTTACTACTGTATTTTTGAGCTTTCTGTCCTTTTCCAAATAGCCGGATATGAAGAAGAATAGCGGCATGTGGAATGAGTAAATAATAGACCGCAATTCGGCAGGAATTTGGATATGTCCAAGAACCATCAACCAAATTCCGGTTACTTTTGCAAAATCAATCCATAAAATTCTGTTGGGTTGATTGCTGCCAGATTTCGTACTGAACGCCGATTTTAGAGAAGCAGCAAAGTTGCTTGTTTGCGATTGCAAACCTTTGAATAATACTTTTTTTATCATTTTAAGAGTTTTTGCTCCAAACTCTTAAACTCAGGCAAAAAAAAAGCGTGAAAACTGCTCGTTGATTGCCTATTTACTAATACTGGCTCTGGAATACCATTGTGTCTAAATAAGCACGAACAGTCCACGCCATTAGACGTGAACCTTCGCAAGCTTATTCTCGACACTTTATGAAATTTTCCAGACTTCGTATTAGTGAGAATAAGAGCTAAAGCTCTATTATTTATAATTTATAATTCTAATTTTTCTGTTTCTTGTTTTTGTTGTTTTATTATGAAGACAAAGGTAGACATTATTTTTCGATTTGCAAAATATTTTTCACAAAAAAACGCAGGGGGTGAGTTCAATTCGTAATTGAGACCACTCTTTAACCGTATTGCAGGATAAAATAATTTTCCTTACCTTTGCCTCGCAATGAAAGTAGGACTGATTCAACAATCAAATACCGCAGACAGTCAGAATAATATCAAAAAACTGATTGCGAATATCGGTGAATGTGCCGCACAAGGTGCGCAGTTAGTTGTTTTGCAAGAGTTACACAACGATTTGTATTTCTGCCAAACGGAAAATACGCAGCTGTTTGACGGTGGCGAAACGATTCCCGGCCCGTCCACCGACTTATTTGGAAATTTAGCCAAAGAATTAAACATCGTGCTGGTGTTGTCGCTGTTTGAAAAACGGGCAGCGGGGGTTTATCACAACACCGCCGTGGTGATCGAACGCGACGGAACAATTGCCGGAAAATACCGCAAAATGCATATTCCGGACGATCCGGCTTACTACGAAAAATTTTATTTCACGTCCGGCGATTTGGGTTTTAAGCCTATACCGACCTCTTTAGGCAAGTTAGGCATCTTGGTTTGTTGGGATCAATGGTATCCTGAAGCCGCGCGACTGATGGCACTGGCAGGTGCCGAACTGTTGATTTATCCAACCGCCATTGGTTGGGAATCGTCCGATACGGAAGCCGAAAAAATACGCCAACAAAACGCTTGGCAAATTGTGCAACAAGGTCACGCCGTTGCCAATGGCTTAAACGTGATTGCAGTGAATCGCGTGGGCACAGAAATTGATCCTTCCGGTCAAACAAACGGCATCCAATTTTGGGGCAACAGTTTTGCCGTCGGCCCACAAGGCGAAATCCTCGCGAAAGCATCTTCTGAACAGGAAGAAAATCTGGTTGTTGACATTGATTTGCAACGCTCGGAAGAAGTGCGCCGCTGGTGGCCTTTCCTCCGCGATCGTCGCATTGACGCCTATAGCGACCTCACTAAACGCCTGATTGACTGATGAATACGCCAATAAGTTCAAGTTTACCTACAACGAAAAAGGAAGTCGAACAGCGGGGCTGGGACGAGCTGGACGTGATTCTGTTTACCGGCGATGCCTACGTCGATCATCCGTCGTTTGGAGCGGCTGTCATTGGGCGAACGCTCGAAGCTCAAGGGCTGAAAGTCGCAATTGTGCCCCAGCCTAACTGGCGCGACGACTTGCGCGATTTCAAAAAACTCGGCAAACCACGTCTTTTTTTCGGTGTTACAGCCGGTGCGATGGATTCGATGGTCAACAAATACACTGCCAACAAACGATTGCGGTCGGACGATGCTTACACCCCTGACGCGCGAATTGATATGCGTCCCGATTACCCAACTATCGTGTATTCAAACATCCTGAAAGAACTTTTTCCGGACGTGCCCGTCATCATTGGCGGTATTGAGGCATCGCTCAGACGCCTGTCGCATTACGATTATTGGCAGGACAAATTATTGCCAAGCATTCTCATTCCCTCAAAAGCCGATCTGCTGGTCTATGGCGCAGGCGAAAAAGTCATTGTCAAAATTGCAGAGGAATTGCAAAATGGACAAACGGTTTCGGAATTAACGGATATTCCGCAAACCTGCTATATCAGCCCCCTAAATCCCCCTCAGGGGGACTTGGGGCAGGCTCCTCAGGGGGGGACAGGAAGTCCCCCTGAGGGGGATTTAGGGGGCGTTGGGCTGCTATTTTCCTACGAAGAATGTCTAAAAGACAAGAAAAAGCAAGCACAAAACTTCAAATTCATCGAAGAGGAATCCAATAGTATGCACGCCGTGCAATTGATTCAACCGATTGAAAATCAGGTTGTTGTGGTCAATCCCCCCTACCCTCCTATGACGACTGATGAAATTGATGCGTGCTATGACTTGCCCTACACACGGTTGCCGCATCCAAAATATAAGGACAAACGCATTCCGGCGTATGAGATGATTCGCCATTCGGTAACGATTCATCGGGGCTGTTTTGGGGGCTGCGCTTTTTGCACGATTTCGGCGCATCAGGGCAAGTTTATTGCTTCTCGTTCAAAGGCATCCATTCTGAAAGAGGTCAAAGCCGTCACGCAAATGCCTGATTTTAAGGGTTATTTGAGTGATTTGGGCGGTCCATCTGCCAATATGTACCAAATGCAGGGCAAAGATTTAACTATTTGCGCCAAATGTAAAAAGCCGTCGTGCATTTTTCCGAAAATTTGCAATAATCTGAATGCTGACCACCGCCCGCTTTTGGAACTCTATCAAGCTGTGGATAAAGTGCCCGGTGTCAAAAAATCATTCATCGGAAGTGGGGTGCGCTACGACTTGCTCGTGAATCCATACGATGACGGCGAGTTGAACAAATCGGCCCGCGATTACACCCGCGAATTGATTGTCAAGCACGTGTCGGGTCGCTTGAAAGTTGCGCCGGAACACACAGCAACAGAAGTACTTAACCACGTTCGCAAACCTGAATTTGCCACGTTTTATCAATTCAAAAAAATCTTCGACAAAATCAATCAGGAGGAAAATCTCAATCAGCAGTTGGTACCCTATTTCATAAGTTCACTGCCTGCATCGACCGAAAAAGCGATGGCAGAATTGGCAGAAATCACCAAAAAACTGAATTTTCACCTTGAGCAAGTGCAGGATTTTACACCTACACCCATGACCCTCTCAACCGAGATTTTTTACACAGGCTTTCATCCTTACACCCTAAAACCGGTATTTACCGCTCTCACTAAGGATGAAAAGCTCAAACAGCGACAATATTTTTTTTGGTACAAACAGTGATGTTGTTCTCCAAATATCGCCGCTACGCGGCTCTGGGGATTGTTATGCAACATGTTTTCCGCCGGAATTGGTGGTATATTTTCATAACCGCAAGTCGCGCTTCGCTTGACTTACGGTTATGAAAATCCCGCCCATTCAGGCGATAGGCAAAATAGCCGATAATCTTGTCATATTCTATCAGTGCTTTATCCTCCTTTTTTGAGGGGATTGCGGGTCAAGCCCGCAATGACGCCCTCTATTCTATCACCAACTTAATCTGCTTGCGTTCATTGCCTGCGGTCACAATCAAGACATAGACGCCGGTGCTCAGTGTTTGCAAATTATAGTTCAGTTTATACGCATCATTGCCGGTTGCTGTCCGCTGGTCGACGCAGATGCCTGATGCCACAGCAAACAGGGCGAGTTTGACATCGGATGCTTCGCGCAGGGCAATATCTACCGTGAAAATTCCTCTAGACGGATTTGGATATGGCGATACTGTCGTTATCAACGGTTCCACGTGTCCCCAATTGTCATCCGGATCTTTGGGTTCGCCGATTATGATTTCCACTTGCTTCACCGCGGGCGAGATGCATCCGCCTGAATACGCCAGCAACTTGATATTGTAGATACCCGTTTTCAGACTTTTCAAGGAAAGCATGTAAGTCAAATCGCGGTATTCTTCGCTTGGTTCCACAACTTCAAACGCCGTGGTGTCATAATCCCATACCAAACTGTCTAATACCATGTTGGACAATTCAAATATCACTAAAGAGTCGCCCAAGAAAGATTCCGAAGGCAGGAGCAGATCGGCAACCAGTGCATTGTTGCCGATAGCTACGTGGATGTCGCCCCAGACCGGACAACCGGTGCTGTTAGTGGCTTCCAAGAAATAGTGACCGGCTTCTTTGACCGTTAAGTAGAGTCTGTCCATAAATTACAAATATCAGACAGAGAATGTTTTAAGTGTCAAAAAAAACATTACCTTTGCGGTATGAAAATGCAATTATTCGCGCCGCTACGGCTGAAATTTGAGAATGCGAATTGGTCAAAGAACCCTGAACTAGGGCTGTTTGACACGATTTTAGAGCTTCATCCTGAGTTGATCAAGCTAGTTGAGGCCGATGTAGTGAAAGGGTGTAAATTGAGCAAATTTGGTCGTCAAGATATGCCAAG
>BNTP01000073.1 GCA_025996695.1 Bacteroidia bacterium
ACTTCAAATACTCAACCGTTCCCGACTTGCTCATGGGTTGACTCAAACGGGCTATGACCAACTGGCGAAGTATGGTATCTTCTATCGCATCAAAACCAACCGACCGATATACTTTTTCCAAAAGCAGTTGAATGCCGTTGGGCAGTATATTCTTGACATTGGATAGTAGAGATTCTATCTGTTGTTTCGCTGACTGCGCTTCTTTTTGCGCAACAAACAAATCGCCTTGTCCTTCTCTGCCCTTAATCCAATCCGTGCCTTGGTGACATAAACTCACTATCTCGCCCTCATCCGAACTTGTGCCGATGGTGGCAAGGTAACGCAACTTCCCGCGTGACTTAGCAACCACCACCACGCTTGTGCTGCCCGACCTGTTAGGCTTCCTGCGCACGTACATTTCTAGAACAAAGGTAATGAAATTTGGGGGTGCGACACCCAAAATGGGTGTCGCAAAATCGCTTTCGCGCTGATTATCAGTGTTTTATGAAAATGTTAATTTATGTTATGAAGAAGTCAGGAGCGGAGACACCCCATGCTAACAAGCCTTCCTTCAATTGCCCCCTACGGTTATGCACATGCTCTCCCTGCGGGACAGTGCTCTACCTTTTTCAAAGGAAAATTTGCCAGGGCAATCCGTTAGGATTGCATCGCTCGGTAGCATTGACCATGCCTCATGCACTCCGCAAGGTAGGTATGCGGCCATTGGCGAATGGGGTTGCAACCTACGGCATGCGGGATTGGGGCGTGTCATTGCGTTTTCTACCGAGCTGTGCATCCCTCGCGGGATGCGGGAATAGTATATTCGTGCGGGAAAGGCGTGTTGGCCAACGCGACCCCATGGAAAGGCGTGTCAGCAGGAGGTGTCTCCGCTCCGCAAAGCGGTCGACAAGACGACCTTGTCGTGGGGGTAGGGGCGAAACGGAAATCTTAAATCACTCATAATCGTTTTTATTTATAATGATTTGTAATATCTACTAATGGGTGCATTTCAAATTGTCGCGGTGTATGTCCTTCTATTGATATGAATGCCCTAACGGGCAATTAGCTTGTCCGACATTCATATCAATAGAAATAAACATCTGCATAAGAATAGCGAAGTCCGCAGGGATGCAAAAAGACAGGTTCCAATCCTCTACCCTGTCCTCTGTCCACAACAACAGCATCAGACTCTGCTCCGTTCGTCCCTCACTTCGCTGAGCCTAATGCCATCAATTTTTTTATTTTTTTCTCTTTTTTCCTTTAGCTTAAAACATGGATAAATATCTTTGTGATAAACTAAAGGAAAAAAACTACAATGGGAGCGCCAAGCGGAAGCCTAAGGAGCTGTAGCGGGAGTCGGGCGTGTAGTAGGAGCGAGCCGACACGCGGCAGTAAGACGCAATGTTGAACCAGCTGCCGCTGCGAATCACGCGGGAAGAACCTACAGAGGCGCCCATAGGATCGCGCAGACCGCTTGACGGATATGTTCCATACCAATCACTGCACCACTCCCATACATTACCGCTCATATCATGAATGCCTAACTCATTAGCCAATTTAGTGCCAACAGGATGTGTCTGACTGCTTGAATTGTCATCAAACCATCCTACATTGTTTAGATTGTGGCTACCGCTGTACTTATAACTTTGACTTTTGTTGCCACCACGCGCCGCGTATTCCCACTCGGCTTCAGTCGGTAAGCGATATTGCTTGCCTGTAGCCGCATTGAGCCGCGAAATAAACTCTTGCACATCTGTCCAACTTACCATTTCTATCGGCAAATTGTCGCCCTTAAAATCACTCGGATTACTCCCCATAATCAGTTTCCATTGCGCTTGCGTCACTTCATATTTCCCAATGGAAAAATTGCTGACCGTCACGCTATGCAGCGGGCTTTCATCACTCACACAATCACTTCCCTGCTCGCCGGAACAGCCCATCCAAAACGTACCGCCTTACACAGAAATCATCTCCGGCTCGGCAGGATGGCGTTTGGCAATTGGCTGTTTTACATTTCCATCACTGTGGCTTGCGCCCAATAAACTGTAAGCAAGCGATTGGCACTGCTCCATCACATCATTTCTATCGTTACGGTTGAGAATGTTTATTAAATCTGATTTTATGATTTCACCGCCCACTACATCAATAATATCGCTGTTGACTACAAGTTCGTTACCATCGCTCGCAAGAGTGAAAGTGCAAATGTAAGATGCTGCTGTTTGTTGTCCAATTTTCTTAATCAAGGCATCCGGCACTTTACCGCTACGCTGAAATTCCGCTTCGGCATCAATCAATTCCTGACTTTGACGGGTAAATGCTTTATAGCCGTCAATCTGCGTAAACGCTTTCTTCATACTCGAAACAATAATCAGTTTGTCGGTTTCTTTGACCGTCCCCCCTGTAATTTTGGGGTTCAAAACTGCCACCTCTTTGTCTTGCCCAAATGCTACGCTTATGCAACACAGGGTCAATAATAAAACGAGTGTTCTTTTCATATTCTAATTGTTAATTGCCTTCGGCTTCCCAAACGTGCGCGCCATCGTGCTGCCAAACATCTGCTTGGTAACATCCTCGCACACATCCGACAAATCGTCCATCGAAAACGGGAAGGGCTTGGAACTTTTTGTGACCGTAGCCGTTTCCACATCTATGACACGTGCCGAGAGGTAATAGTCTTCTTTCAGGGTGCCTACTTTGACCACACACACCAAAGCGACGCCAAACTGCTTTCCCAACTTGGAAATCTGATTGTCGTCCACTGCACCGGTACGCTGATATTCCTGTTCGTTTGCCAGCGCATTTAAGAAATCATACGTGCGTTCGATAGCGGTGTATTTTCCACTGCGCACAATGGCATCCACCAGATAGTCGCCCACAAAGCCGCTGAGACTTGCGCTTTCTTCATCACTCGTTACATACACGGCAACTTTTGGCTTTACCTTTTCGGGCTGAGCCTGTCTTTTCGGTTTGCCATTTTGCCCCAATGCTGCAATTGTGCAGCACAGGGCTAATGATATGAATAGTATCTTTTTCATTATTATTGCATTGTTTTATTCGGGCTTTTGCGTGCTGGCAAGCCGGAAACCGACATCATCGCTGCGTTTCTCCGGATTTTTCTGCATACGGCGCAGCACTCGCACATCGCCTCTTGGGCTATCATAACTGCCGCCACGAATCACGCGGTCTTTGCCCTTATCGGTCATTACCGGATTGAATTGCGGGGATGCAGAATATTTTTCAAACCGATCGCTGCACCATTCCCATACATTTCCACTCATGTCATGGATGCCCAACTCATTGCCTTGTCTGCTGCCTGCAATGTGCGTTTTGTCCCCGGAAATGTCTTTATACCATGCCACTTCATCCACATTATCGCTGCCGCTGTATTTATAGTCTTTACTCTGATTGCCGCCACGAGCTGCATATTCCCATTCTGCTTCGCTTGGCAAACGGTATTTTGCGCCGGTTTTGGCGTTCAGTTTTGAGATAAACTCCTGTGTTTCAATCCAACTGACACATACAGGCAATTGTTCATCCCCCTCGAATTTTTTGGATGGATAACTTCCCATCACTGCTTTCCATTGTGCGTAGGTCACTTCGGTTTTGCTGATGTAAAAATCCGGTAACGTCACTTTATGGCCGGGCTTCTCATCTTTTTCACTGCCTTTGGAATCTTTTGGCGCACCCATCATAAAATCGCCTTCTTTCACGAGAATCATATCAATTTTAAGAGGATCTTCATTTGGATTTTTTGCTTTGGTCGGCTCTTGTTCTTCGCTTCCTTTTTGCTGCTTCTTGGTGCTGAAAAGACCTGCTAATGCTGATGCCCCCTTATTTTTGGTTGGTTTGTTGGCATTATCAATGCCGGCCATACTAAATAATTGATTAACAATGGTTGAAGCTGTTTTTCCTAATTCATCAACGCTGTTTAATTTGCTAACGCTTTCAGCCACAGCCATAACAGCATCATTCTGTGCTAAAATCATCTTCGCCGAGACAAGATTGGCATCAGCAGCTTTTATAAGTTCTGCTACACACACAAATTGGGCACCGAAATGTTTTCCCAATTGACCGAGTTGATCGTCTGTTATAGTAGCAGAATTGCTAAATCCTTGGTCTCTTTTGGCTTGGGCAAGAAAATCAGCCGTATTATCGGCTGCTGAAAATGCACCATTTTGATTAAAAGCTTCTGCCAATTTTGTTCCAAACACTCGCTTTGTACCGGGTTCAATGCTTCCGGTAATATATATCGCCACTTTCAGTTGCTCTTGTCCATGCAGCGAAAGTGTGCAGAATAGAGCAAGTAAGATAAAAAGTTTATTTTTCATTTTGTTATACTTTAATTTATTGTTAAAAAACTGTTTACGGCAATCTCAAGCAACGAAAAACATTGCTTGACGTTTTTGCATAATACTCCAAATCGCCGGTACTGAAATTTATGTTATAAGCATCGTAATTATTGCGCTGCGAGGATGTCCAATAATCTTTGCGTTGAAATTTTTTACCTCCATTCGCCACTATTTGTTGTTGATTTTTATAGATAGCTTTCAATTCATCTTTATTTGGCAAATACCAATCATCACCCTTGCTTTTGCACAATGTGATAGCATTAGTCTGCGTTGTCGCCTCTTCATCGTTTGGACTAATGTAAGCATCTACATACTCATCGCCATCTTGGCCACATTTGGGACAAAGAATGTCGCTGCTTGCTGCCTGCTGCGCCTTAAAATCTTTGCCGGAAAACATTTCATTGGCAATAAATTCAAGCACCTCTCCCAAATCGTCCATTCCTCTTTTGGTGCGCATACTTTTTGAGTATTTCATTTCCGCCGATTCCGTTTCAATGAGTTTACAGGCAATCTGATAATTTGAGCCAAAGGCTGTAATACTTGCAAAACAAGTATAATCAGCCCCTGACGCTTTCCCCATTTTAGACAACTGCGCATCGTCCACCATGCCTGTTTGTTGAAACTCAAACTCTTTTTGAACACCCTCAATTTGTTCGCGCTCCAAAACGGTATATTGCTTGGAATTGAAAATGCCTTCTTCAAGGACATCAACCACGGCTTGTCTGACATCGTCTGTCACCGAAGTGCCAAACGATTCAAACACAGCCACTTTCTTCTTCTGGGCAGCCAAAGTAAAGGTGCTCAAAAGAAATGTTATTATTAACAAAACCTGTTTCATTTCTTTCCCTTTATATCGGATACTATACCCGGAATCACCGTATCGGTAATAAATTTGCTTACCGCTTTTTCAAATTTTTCCTCATTAGATTGTGTGCGTGTTGCCACATATTCTTGCTTCTTTTTGTCCTCACCTTTTATTTTGCCTAAAAAGGATGATGATGCGTTCCCCAAAACCTCCGGCTTGGAAGTTTCCAATGGAATATAAGTGATTGAATTATCCTCTATTTTTGTAAGCAAACAACCGCCAAGATCGGAATCGCAAGGGGTATAGAAATATTTGTAAGTGCCACCCACAATATTATTTTGCAGCATAATCACCTTAATTTCAATACTGAATCCATACAAATCATATACCCTTTCATTGAATTTCGGATCGAATGATTTTTGCACGCCATCTTCGTAGTAATTATTGACTTCATATTTGTCCCAATTGAATGAGGTTACTTCAAAAATAGCATCAACTTCTGTCTTTTTATGTAGTTCTGCATAATCTAAATTCTTGTCCGTTTTATCGGCTACTGCTTCAAACAATTGTCGGTCACGCACATTGAAACCATTTTTTAGCAATCCCTGTTCCAATAATTGACATATTCTGGCGGTACCGCTGGTTTGACTTAGTGAGGCATTTTGCACTTTTTCAGAAGTTCTTCCTTCCAAATCTCTTACAATCACGGCTGCACCTTCATTACCTTGAAAAAACTTTTTCAAGGTAGGATTAGTGTAATTATCCGTCCTTTCCGGATTAATTTTGATAAACGACAATGATTGTCTGCTACCACCACAAGAAGTAAGTACTGCTGCGCATATTATAGCGCATAAAAATAAATTAACTCTTTTCATAACTTTTTTTATTTTAATTGTTTATATATATTTTTTTAATTTTTCATCAAAGGAATAACCTTCTCCGCAATATTCTTCGCCAACTCGTCAAACGCCTCCTCGCCCGCTTTCGTGTAGTTCTTGCCCGTCCAGCCACCTTTGGCTTCGGGGATTTTCGGCTTGAGCGTCTTTTTTGTATGAGCATTGTAGAGGCTTACAGTAGCATCTCCCCAGCAAAATACAGTTCCTCCGGTCGCTTCGTTGCATCGGGCAATATACGCATCCACTTTGACTATGTAATCGGCATTTTCTTCGTCTGTTGTGAAATTGCAACCGCAATCGTTGTCTGTCAGCAATCCCGGCAGTTTGTCGGCAATGTATTCCACTTCTTCGCCATCAACTATTTCTTTGCATTCCACATACACGTAAATGCTGTTTTCCAAATCGGTCAGCGTCTGCACCAACTCATTGCGCAAGCGTTCGCTACGCCGTTGTTGCAAAGTGGCATCATCGGCTTGCGGGTCTATGGCGGTGAGTAAATCCTGCGAATACGCAACAATCGCAAAATGCTGAACCACATCCTCGCACTGTTTGCGGGCTTTCACTTTCACGCCTTTTCTCACCAATTCCGCTGCACTCGTCAAAGCGCCATCCACCTTATTGAGGTAAAGCGTGATTTGACTTTGATGGTAAGCCGCCAAGTCCGCTTTGCTCACATACGCAAAGGCATACGCTGTTTTGCGGGAAGCATCGTAATAGGTATTCACCTTGCTGCCAACGACTTCGGTTTGCGAAGCGGTTTTAATTGCCGATACAAATCTGGAACGGATTTGTTCTTCCATGTCGCTACCGCTCAAACTGATGTCCAACGAGGTTTTTTCGCTGTTGACCATCACGCGCACGCGCTCGGAAAGTTCGCCGATAGCTGCTTGTTTGGCGCGGTTGAGGGATTTTTCCTGTCCTGAGCCTGCCGCAACAGACACTTCGCCAAAACCTGTATAATAGGTTTCTGCCGGATATTGCATGTTACGCACATCCGAATCGAGCCAAGCAGGTGCTGTCCCCTGTGCCATCACAGCGCAAGGAAACAACACCAAACTCAATAGAAGATTACTTATTCTTTTGTTCATATTCTTTCAAATCTTCGTTGAATTGTTTTGAATATTTATCGAAATCATAATCGGCTTTCAACAATTTGTCGTTGTTCAGCTTTTCATACAACTGTTTAACAACCTTTTGATTGCCAAATTCGATGGTCACATAGCAGGTGTAGGAAGCATCCGGCTTAACCGTGTATTTTTCACAAGCGGTGCGATAGCCCGACACATTGGCTTGTGCGATGACTTTTGAAACCGCAATCATTTTGTCATGAAATTCTTCGCCGTCGGCATTGGTGGAAACGCCCACGCGCTGATTTTCCATGGATGCCACACCGGCCAATTTGGAAGACAGATTTGCCAACGCACTCTGATAGGCACGGTCTTTTGCCATGGTGCGGTCTTTGCTGGTGCCGTTACCGTTGACCCGCAAAAATTCCTCGTTGGAATCAAGTCCTTCGCAAGGAAACGTCACTTCTACTTCCACAGGAATGCCTGCCTGTTTCTGAATTGCCTTATCTGTTACAGAAAGAGGAGCTGCGTTTTTACTGCTTCCGCAACTCGCAAACAGGACACCTGCCATTACTGTTATGGCAGCTAAAATCAATACTTTTTTCATCTTGTTTTACTTTTAAAATTTGTATTATTATTTATTTGAACTTCATTTTTGGGCACAAAAAAAGCGTAGACCAAACTCCGAATTATCTGTTCTTTTCGAGGTCTTAGACTACCTAAATCAATCAAATAAATGAGTAAAGCCCACGCCAAACGGCGTGAGCGTCTTCACTTTACTCTTGATTGATTTTTGGAAATTGTCTAAGTTTCGAAAAAACAAGATAAGCTAAACGCTTTTTTCAACAATGTCTTACAGTGTGCTTATTTGCACATTCTTTTTTTATATCATATTTTAATTCTTTTTATGTTGTTTTAGGGTGCAAAGATATAAAATTTTTAGCACATAGAGTAATCAATAGAAATTTTACGCCACAAAGGTAAGCATTTATTTTTTAATATTTTATGATTCAAAAAATCATAGCCTCATTTAATCACTTTAATCACCGTCCAGACAAACAATCACTTTTCAGACGAAAAAACAAAGGCCGTTTTCGAGAAAAATTCTTCACCCGGTTTCAAAACCGTGGACGGATATGCCGGATGATGGATGCTGTCAGGATAGTGTTGCGTTTCCAAACAAAAAGCAGAACGCTTGGGGTAAATGTGTCCGTTTTTGCCCAAAAAACTGCCGTCCAGCCAGTTGGCCGTATAAAGTTGCACGCCCGGCTCTGTGGAATACACCTCCAGCGTGATGCCTGTTTTGGGCGATTGCGCTTTGGCTACAAACACATATTCGCCGTCCTTCGCTTTGTTGACGATGTAGGTGTGGTCGTAACCTGCTCCCCACGTCAACTGTTGATTGTCGTCGTCAATTCGTTCGCCAATCGTGTGAATCGAGCGAAAATCGAACGGAGTGTCTTCCACTTTTTCAGGATTTCCAAGCGGGATGGCAACATCGTTTGTCGGCAGATACGTGTCTGCGTTGATTTGCAAATCGTGATCGCCCACGTAAGGGTCGCCTTCGCCCGACAGATTGAAATAGGAATGATTGGTGAGGTTGAGAATCGTCGTTTCGTCCGTTGTGGCACGATAAGTGATTTCCACGGCATTCGTGTCTGACAAGTGATAAGTAACCTTCACGGTCAGATTGCCCGGATAACCTTCTTCGCCGTCTTTGGAGAAATAAGTCAATTCAAGTGTCTGATTATCAACCTGTTTCGCATCCCAAACCACCGAGTTAAAACCTTTAATGCCGCCGTGCAGCGCATTCGGCCCATTATTGACCGCCAAGGCGTAATCTTGGCCTTCCAAAGTAAATCTACCGTTGGCGATGCGATTGGCTACCCGTCCACAAATCGCGCCAAAATAGGGTTCCTGGTCGTTCATGTAGTCGTCAATGTTGCTTTTTCCGAGCACCACATCCACCAATTTGCCGTTTTTGTCAGGCACATGGATGGACACAATTTTGCCACCCCAATTAGTCACTTCCACTTTAGCACCACTCGGGTTGCTCAGCGTGTATAAACGCACTTGTTTGTCCTCAACTATTTTTTCAAAATTAGCTGCTTTCATATTTGTTGTATTTTATAATTATTGGCAAAGTTACAACATTTTTTATTCTCAAGTGTAAAAAACCGAAAATTTTTCATAATTCATAACTCATAATTCATAATTTATTCGTACCTTTGCCCGATTTTGTGCGACAAGCCGTCGTCGAAACAATTGTTCAGCAAGCGAGACTGAACCTATTATTCCGTTAATAGTAGCCTAAAGAGGCGTGCGACCGGAGTAATCCGGTAGTGCGAAGCCCTCTTGACAAAGTCCCTGTTAAAACAAGGAGGATGAACCGTGAGGGGATACAACTACTGCCAGCATCAGGCGGTTAAGGGGCAAGGCTTTCCGGTAAGAACAACGTAAGTGAATCGCTGCACTATCGTGACAAAGAAAAGGCTAAAGGTGCTGACAAGCCTTGACCAAAAGGGTAAGCAGCCGGTTATTCCTCTATTGTTGGGGAATACACGGACAAAGCGCTGCCGGTAGAAAG
>BNTP01000074.1 GCA_025996695.1 Bacteroidia bacterium
ACTCTAATTTAGGGTACTTCAATTTTGTTTAGAATCTCGCTGATGATTTCTTCGGACGTTAGATTGTTGGCTTCTGCTTCGTAGCTTAATCCGATGCGGTGGCGCAAAACGTCGAAACAAACGGCTCTAACATCTTCCGGAATGACGTAGCCGCGACGTTTGATGAATGCGTAGGCACGAGCCGCCAAAGCCAAATTTATTGAGGCACGGGGCGATGCACCGAACGAAATCATACCTTTCAGGTGCTCTAAACCGTGTTCAGCGGGGAACCGTGTGGCAAATACGATGTCAACTATGTATTTTTCGATTTTTTCGTCAATGTAGACTTCGCGCACCACTTTTCGCGCTTGCAGAATTTCCTCTTTTTTCAGCACGGGTTTGATGCTCGTTTTTTCGCCGGAGATATTTTGGCGAATAATCAGTTTTTCTTCCTCTTTTTTCGGATAACCGATCACCACTTTTAGCATGAAGCGGTCGACTTGAGCTTCCGGAAGCGGGTATGTGCCTTCTTGCTCAATCGGGTTTTGCGTTGCCATCACCAAAAACGGTTCGGGAAGCAGGTGAGTTTCATCGCCAATCGTGACCTGACGTTCCTGCATTCCTTCCAGCAGGGCACTTTGTACCTTGGCAGGAGCGCGGTTGATTTCGTCCGCCAACACAAAATTCGCGAAAATAGGTCCTTTTCTTACCTGAAATTCTTCGTTTTTCTGACTGTAAATCATTGTTCCCACAACGTCGGCAGGCAGCAAGTCGGGAGTGAATTGGATGCGGTTGTATTTAGCCTCGATGAGCGATGCTAACGTTTTGATTGCCAATGTTTTTGCCAATCCCGGAACGCCTTCGAGCAGGATGTGTCCGTCGGAAAGCAGCCCAATCAACAGCGACTCCACTAAGTGTTTTTGCCCAACAATGGTCTGATCCATTCCTTGGATAATCAGATTAACAAAACCGCTTTGAGCCTCGATTTTGTCATTAAGTTCACGAATATCAACTGTTTGACTCATACGATAAAAATTAAAAATTAAGAATTAAAAATTAAGAATCATTTTTTAAGTAATTCGGCTGCAAAATTACAAATTAAAAGTTTACGAATTATGAATTATGAGTTAAAAATTTCTATATTTCATTAAAAATACTTCCCCCTTAATTTTTATTTAACTCAATCACATGAGCAATAGCCTTCGCCCGTTTCAGCGACTCGCTATTCTGGGGATCCATGTCGTATTTTGAGGGCGAGGGGAGCGTCAGAATGGTGCCTTCCTCCAAATGGTTTGGATCTCTTATGACTTTCTGATTATCCATATATATATATACCCAAAAAATGCGGTGTCCGTAAACATTCAACGCGATAAGAGAGAGGGAGTCGCTTGATTTTATGCGATATTCACTTTCGTGCAGCGGATAATTCTTAGCAGGCTGCTGCTCAGGCTTTTCGACTGCACTCTGTTGGCGTTGTCCTTCGCTTGATTTAATAGTATCTTGCTTTACGCTATCGCTCACCGTTACCGTCGGCGTTTCTAATTGTGTAGAATCGTTGGGCGCAATTATCACTGTATCGGCAGAATCAATCACGTTGGTTGTATCAACTATTTCAAATTCTTCATCTATTTCAATCTCTCCATCTACTTCATTTGTATCCACAGTAACAACCATTTGGGGTATACCGGTGTCACTCGGCATAAAAAAGTCGCCATAATAGAAGATCGCACTTATCAACAAAGTCAGCCCGATTAGGGACAAAATGATTGCTCCCCAGCGGCACTTTTTATGATCCACTTTTGTGCTCGTAGCGACGTGACTTTCGGTAGGCTCCACATCCATTTTCGCACCTCTATCGGCCTCAAACACAGGGAGTTGCACTGCGTCGGCTTCAATCAGACTTCCTGCATGTTCCTCATCCTCAACTTCCCCAACTTCCTCAACTTCTTCTACCTCTTCTACCTCTTCTACCTCCCCAACTTCCCCAACTTCTTTAACTTCTTCTTCCTCCCCATCTTCCACAAGATTGGCTCCGTCGCGTATTTCAGTCGTTTCAAAGAGCGCGAAAGGCTCGTTGACCAATTCGGCGAGGGCATTATCGGGCACAAAATTGACTTTGTAATGGGCGGGGATGAGCATTCGGTCGCCTGTGGTGACGTTGATGCTTTCGCGTTCGCTCACTTCATGCAGTTTGAGTGTGCCCAAATTTTTGATTTTGACCAATTGATCTTTATCCAGTCCGTCACTGATGGTATTTGACCATTCTTTCAGGAACGTTTCTGCTTCCTTTGCCGTGATGCTCACTTTTTCGGCGAGCCGTGAGGCAAGTGTTTGGAGTGTGATTTTTTCGCTCATAATTTACCTCCCTTTTAGTTTGTCCTTCAATCCGTTAGCAGTTTTGAACTTTACCACTAATTTGGGTGGAACCAATATTTTCTTGCCACTGGACGGATGCACTGCCACACGCTCGTTGCGTTTTTGTACTTCCAACACGCCCAAATTGCCAAAGGCGACGGTATTGTTGGCCACTAATTCCGCAGTCATCAGTTCGACTAAATTGTCGATATACAGACTAATTTCAGACTTGGAAATAGTCAGTTTGTCTGCTAATGTGTTTACTAATTCAGTGTTGTTCATATAACTTCTCCTATTAAATCATATCCTTGAATGCCGGTTATTTTGACCTGATAAAATTGACCCTGACGTAATGGTGCTGTTTTTCTGACGAGCACTTCCGGATCTACCTCCGGCGAATCGTATTCGGTGCGGCCAACATAAAATTCATCCTCTTCGCTGTCAATGATCACTTTGAACGTTTTGCCGATTTTTTCAGTACTGATTTCTTCGGCGATTTGTGCCTGCAAATCCATCAATTCGTCCAATCGTTGCAGCTTCAGTTCGGGCGAAACGGTATCGACATAGCGTTCTGCCGGAGTTCCTTCTTCGTGGGAGTACATAAATGCGCCCATGCGTTCAAAGCGCATTTCTTCCACAAAACGCATCAAATCTGCGTAATCAGCCGTCGTTTCGTTCGGAAAACCAACCATGAGCGTCGTTCTCAGGCCAATACCCGGCACTTCCTCGCGAATTTGGCGAATGAGATTGACGGTTTCTTCCCGTGTAATGTTGCGTCGCATTCGTTCCAATACCTCATTGCTGCTGTGTTGGAGGGCAATATCTAAATATTTGCACACGTTTTCTTTTTCGCGCATCACTTTCAGCAAATCCATTGGAAATTTATTGGGATAAGCGTAGTGCAAGCGTATCCATTCTACGCCTTTGATGTCAGAGAGGCGGTCGACCAATTCGGCAATCGCCTGTTTGTGATAGAGGTCGGTGCCATAAGACGTCAAATCTTGTGCAATCAACAAAAATTCTTTAACACCCTCTTTCACAAGTGCTTTCACTTCCTCTTCAAGCTCTTCGATGGCGCGCGATTTTTGTTTGCCGGTAATTTTTGGAATGGCACAAAATGCGCAAGCTCGGTCGCAGCCTTCGGATATTTTCAGGTAGGCGTAATGGGGTGGGGTGGTGAGGAGGCGCGATGTTTGGGCTGGACTTGCCGACAGGGGGTTGCGGGTCAAGCCCGCAATGACGCTGCTTTGTTCTGTTGACGTGATGGTGCTTTGCTTGGCGGACGGGACGTGAGGCAAGTCGGAAAGGAGTTCTTTCCAGTTAAATTTGCCATAAAATTTGTCAACCTCCGGAATCAGTTTCTGCAATTCTTCGAGATAGCGTTCCGAGAGGCATCCCATGACGTATAATTGTTTAATTTGCCCTGTTTTACGTGCTTCGGCAAATTTCAAAATCATGTCGATAGATTCCTCTTTGGCTGAG
Organism: Bacteroidia bacterium; assembly: GCA_025996695.1. GTDB lineage: Bacteria > Bacteroidota > Bacteroidia > Bacteroidales > Azobacteroidaceae > Azobacteroides. The sequence continues at coordinate 3,817 of BNTP01000074.1, forward strand.
TTGATAAATCCACAGGTGTTGATGACCACGATGTTGCCGCGACATTCTTCAGGCTCGTGAAGCACAGAATAGCCGTTTGCCGCAAATAGTTGCATCAATTGTTCGCTGTCGACCAAATTTTTAGAGCAGCCAAGAGAAATTACATCTACTGCTTTTGTATTTGTTTGCCTCATATCAATTTCCAAACAGTGATTCTACAAATTCACGCTTCCTAAACACTTGCAAATCGTCTAATCCTTCGCCGATTCCGATGTATTTGACGGGTATCTGCAATTGGTCGGAGATGCCGATCACTACGCCGCCTTTGGCTGTGCCGTCCAATTTTGTGATCGCTAAAGCGGTGATTTCGGTGGCTTTAGAAAATTCTATTGCCTGATTGTAGGCGTTTTGACCTGTTGAGCCGTCCAACACAAGCAGCACCTCGTTGGGTGCGTGCGGCACCACTTTTTTCATGACGTTTTTAATTTTCGTCAACTCGTTCATCAATCCGACTTTGTTATGAAGTCGACCTGCCGTGTCAATAATCACCACGTCGGCCTGATTGGCAACGGCAGAAGTCAGCGTGTCAAACGCCACCGAAGCGGGGTCAGACCCCATATTTTGTTTCACCACATCCACGCCAATGCGCTCGCCCCAGATACAGAGTTGCTCCACAGCAGCGGCGCGAAACGTGTCCGCAGCACCCAAAAAGACTTTTTTGCCGTCTTTTTTGAAATGATGTGCTAATTTGCCAATGGTGGTGGTTTTGCCTACTCCATTCACGCCCACTACCATGATGACATAAGGTTTTTGGTCGGAGGGGAGGGTGTGAAAATTTCCAACTTCACCTGCTTCCGCGTTCCCGATAGGATTGTCTAACAACAAGGCAGCGATTTCTTCGCGCAACACGGTAGTTAATTCGTTGGTGTTTACATATTTATCGTTTGCGATGCGGTGTTCGATACGTTCAATAATTTTCAGGGTCGTTTCGACTCCCACGTCGGAGGTAACAAGAATTTCTTCCAAATTGTCGAGGACTTCCTCATCCACTTTGGATTTACTAACTACAGCGCGTGCTATTTTAGCGAAGACATTCTCTTTCGTTTTTTGCAAACCTTTGTCCAAGTCCTCTTTTTTATCTTTTGAAAAAAAATCAAAAATGCTCATATTAAATTACGAATTAAAATTGTGGGCGATGTTTGGCCAAACCAATAACACATCGCAATATGTGTGCAAATATACGAAAAAACTTCTTTGCATCAAAATTATTAGAATTAAAAATTAAGAATTAAAATTTTCGGCTGCAAAATTACAGTTTTTTTGGCTAAATCTTTTTTTGAGGTGCTATTATTTTTCTGACACTTCATCCCGTAGGATGGTAGCTCGGTAGAAATAGCAATTCAAGAAATTGCCTTATCCCTGCGGATTTTTACAAACTGACTAATTGGTAGTTATTCGTATCATCGCAGATTATTACATACAATAGCGGAAAACAATCTTTTATTAATTAATAAATCAAATAAAATGTGAGAAATTTCTAAAATTCAATTAAGCAAATTCAATCAATTCAAGAGCGTGCGCTTCGGCAAACATCTGCTACATCAGAAATCAAAGATGACCGGCACGAGATGGTTAAACGATTCTGCCACAAAGGAAACAACAATCATCCTTCTGAACGCCCCAATCCACGCCAATCGCCGTGATGTCGGCACAACCGCATCAAAATTTTACGCCTTCCGGCGTAACAGACGGAAACAAAATCGCAGAATATAGCTGAATTTTCATACGGTTGCCCTGATAATAAATTTAGGTGACACATTATTCAAAAAATAATGCTAACTTTGCGCGTGATATGAACAACTTGAAAATTTTGCACATCAGGTCGGGGCGCGGAGCCAAGGGAGGTACTGCAAATGTATTTTTGTCTTTGCAGCGACTGTTTGGAGACTTGAAAATAGAGTCCGATGTTGTGGTGCGGTCAGGTGCCGCAATTGTGGATAAGTTGCCTGTTGGGACGAATATAACCAAAATAAATTACAGTCGTCAATTGCCAACTTGGATGCAAATTGCGGCAAAACGAAAGATGGCTACGGCTGCACAAAACCACAACTTGTTAATTTTGCACAAGCCTGCCGATGCAAAAATTTGGCGTGCAGCCTTTCCTGATGCAAAAATAGTGCTGTTTATACACGATTTTGGTTGGGTAAAAAATTTGCAATTCGCTGATTTATTAGTTGCCGTATCGCATAGTGTGGCGCAAAATTTGCACAACTTTGGATGGAAAAATGTGATGGTGATGGAGAATTTTTTGACCACCGAAATTTCCAATCACAAAATAGATGCAAATAAAAAAATCATCTTTTCTGCATTTGGCATTTTCAGAAAAACCAAAGGGTTTGCAGAACTTATTCGCGCTGCGGCAATCCTTGAAAAAATGTCTACCCTTCCTGATTATCAAATCAATCTGTATGGCGCAGGGCGACAGAAGTTGTATTATCATTTGCTAAAGCGTTTTTTCAATACAAGGCATTTGAATATATGCAACTGGACTGCCAACGTGCCGGATGTTATGCAAAAATCCGATGTGGTGGTGGTTCCCAGTCGCCACGAAACCTTTGGAATAGTGCTCATTGAGGCGATGGCATCCGGCGCACTGGTGCTGGCGACCCGTTCCGGCGGTCCGGAAAGCATCTTACAACATGAAGTGGATGGCATTTTGGTGCCAACGAACAATCCGGTGGCTTTGGCAACTGCAATGCAAAACATTATTGAGCATCCCAACAATTATTTGGAAATGCGCGAAAACGGACGGAGAAAGGTTGCAGAACGCTATACGGAAACAACGGCTAAAAAAAATTTACAAAATATTTTTACCTGTTTTGAATGAAAACAATAGAACAACAACCGTTAATTTCAGTCATCGTTCCTGTATGGAATGTTGAAAAATATGTTGGTGAGTGTTTGGAATCCATACTCGGACAAACCTACCGGAATTTGGAAATTATAGTGGTGAATGACGGCTCGCCCGACAATTCCGTTGACGTTGTGAAACAATATGTGGCACAAGACGGGCGGATTAAATTGATAGAACAAAAAAATGCGGGTCCATCGGTTGCCAGAAATGCCGGACTGACAGCCGCAACCGGTGAATTTGTGCACTTTATGGACAGCGATGACAGGCTGTTTTTCGTCGACCATTACGAAAAAATGCTTGATGCGATGACACAGAATGACGCAGATGTGGCTGTATGCGGGTTAGTCGATTCCAGACGACCACACGTGAGAAGACCCCATTATAAAAAAGTTGGCGTTTATACGACAATTCGGCAAAAAATCCGTGAAAGTCATGTGGTAAAATTGCCGGCAGTGCCCAGATATGTGTACAGAAAAATTTTATTGGACAGGCATCAAATGCAATTTGAGCCGGGCGTTGTGTGTGGCGAGGATGTTCTCTTTTCTATTCCTGTGATTTATTATGCAAAAAAAATGGTTGTTGTTCCGGATACCTTCTGGTGGTATCGCCGCACCGGTAATAGCATAACAAAGTCGCCGGAGCGTGCACAACAGCGAAAAAAGGACCGCTTTCATGCTTGGGATTCGGCTGTCAGGTTTGCAGATGCCCACCATTTCAGTTTAGGCTTTAGGCGCGGCTTTTTGTGGAAGATAAGGCGGTGGCTTTTTCATTCCAATACTAAAAAATAATTTGTACCTTTGCGGCTGCAAAAATATTCACTAATTATTGAATAATTAAGTATGAAAATAAAAAGGTATATCTCTTATTGGAAGAGTGTGATAACGCTCAAAAGACAACAAAAGTTGTATCAGAAACAAGCCTTACTATCCGCAGTGGCATTTCCGGTTACTAAAACTAAAGCTGTTTTTGCGGATAAAGCTGATGATGCAGGGTTTTTGCCCCATCATTATTTCTTTCAGGATTTGTATGTGGCACAACGAATTTATCAAAACAATCCCGCCAAGCATATTGATATTGGCAGTCGGATTGATGGCTTTGTGGCACATGTTGCGGCATTTCGTAAAATAGAAATTTATGATATTCGCCCGATGAAAAAAGCAATACCTAACGTCCAATTTACACAGTGCGATTTAATGAAACGGTTGCGCCATACTTGAATTGACAAAAAAGTGAAAAATTAGCGATGCTATATGTTTCTATGATAACTTAAAAAACTGTCAATCAAATGTCAATAAAGGTTAATGGGCGGCATATTGTAAGATTAAAGGGCGGTCTTGCCAATCAGATGTTTCAATATGCTTTTGGGCAGGCGTTGGGGCAGGATACTTTATATGATGTGTTGTGGTTTGAACGTGCCAAGTTAGGAAAGACTACCGACAGACCATTTTGTTTGGATGTTTTCAACATTCCGGATACAGCATTCATAAAATTCCGAAAACCTTTCTTTTTGCTCAAATTATTTGGAAAATACTGCAAAGAACGGGACAATAATATCTTCCACGCAGATTTTCTAAAACCACGACACGGCATAAATTACTTTAGTGGCTATTTTCAAAATGAATGTTATTTGAACCCCGTTAAAGACCGTCTTTTTGAACATTTTACCCTAAAAAATCCTGTTAATAAAGAGAATTTTGAATTGTTGAATCAGATTAGAAATTGTAATTCCGTGTCTATACATATTCGTCGCGGCGATTACGTGCAATTGGCATCACATTTGTGCACGATAGAATATTACAACGCGGCAATGAAACTGATGGAAAGTCGCGTCCGTGCCCCCCTCCATTACTTTTTGTTCTCTGACGATATTGAATGGTGCAGGAACAACATAAAAACAGATATGCCGCTGACAATCGTTAATATAAATTCCGCCGAAAATGGGTATTTGGACATGGAATTGATGAAGAATTGCAAACACAGTATAATTGCCAACTCTTCTTTTTCCTGGATGGCAGCCTATCTCAATCGAAATCCGGATAAAATAGTAATCTATCCCAAAGTGTGGCTTATGGATAATGGCAAGCCAACCGGCAATATCGGCATATCAAAAGAATGGATAAACGCATAAGAAAACTTTGTATGTCGGAGGCGATTTTACCAAACAAAGTTTTGACTCGTTACGAGGAAAAGAAACCGAACAACTTTCGGCATCAATGGCTGAGCGTAAATTTTGCAATTTTATCTATAAAAACACAAAATTGGGCACAGGTTGCAAGTTGCGCAAGGAAAAAGAAGACGGTTACACTACCGAAAAAATGATAGACCCTCTTGTGTCAAACTCCGTCCCCATTTACTGGGGCAACGAAAAGGCAAAAACGGTTTTTAATCCGGCAGCATTCGTAAATGCCAATGATTTTCTTCCCGACATGGATGCGTTGGTACGCCGTGTCATCGAATTGGGCAACGATTACAAGCAATATATGGCGATGTTGCGTGCAAACCCGGTGCTTTCCGACTCTGCTTTTGATTTTGATAAAGACCAAAAATTATCAACTTTTCTGATGAACATATTTGAAAATGGGCAAAAATACACCGACAAAGGCAGGATAGATGCCGTATGGACATGGCAGGAACGGGTGGTGATTGCAGAAGTGAAATATGCCGCCAAGGGGGCTCCCAATAAATTGTTAGACGAGGCATTGGCGCAAATCCATAAATGCCACTATTCTGAGCGCTATGCAGGCGAAAACAAGCGCATCGCGCTCTTGGGCGTGGCTTTTGCCGGAAAAGAGATTGCTTGTCGGATGGAGGAATTACCATAAAGTTTTGTGGGCGCGATGAAATGGCGACCATTTCAAGCCTTTGTTGGTGTATTTTTGCCCATTTTCAAATATGTTCATCAGAAAAGTTGA
>BNTP01000075.1 GCA_025996695.1 Bacteroidia bacterium
TTGAATAAATTTGCAGTGATTATTTCAGGTGGGATTAATGGACTTCGTTTCATCTGGGATAGTCTCCTCTTAAAAGAGTCGGACAATAACTCCGCGCGAGAAAAAAGTAATTTTTAGAAGTCCCCTATAATTAGTACCTCTCATTTTTGCCTCGAAGTTTCCGCAAGTTTTAAAATTGCTGCTCGACTTGCATTTGTAGTCGCGTGTTCCTGAAGCGGGGGTAGTTTCCGACAGATAGCATCGGTCCTGTGTCAGAACGTAATAGGGACAAAATCCCGGAATCATTGGCGCACTCATAATAATTCCTCCTTTCTGAAAAAGATTTCCCCTACTCCTGTCGTTTTTCGGGAACTGACGCGGTTTTTTGAAATGGGTTCTCGCTCCATTGCGCTGCCATAATCAGCTGCATTTCTGCTACTTGTATTCATGAAAAATTAAATTTTAAATTTATTCCGAAGTGATATTTCTTCATCTTTTGGACAATAAAAATAACGTGGAAACAACCTGTCTGATAATCAAGAATAGCAGCAAATCGCTATTTTTTGTCTTATTTCATGTGCTATCCGCACCACGTTGCTTTTTTATTTCATTCGCAAAAAATATATTTAAAACTTGGGCGCGAAAATACGAAAAATATTTGAATATATCAACAAAAAATTTAACCCAAATTGCAGCCCTGTCTAAGAAAAGTTATAAAATATGTTAATAATGCAGCTAATTTTGCCACTTGACTTTGACTATGCGCCACCCGAAACGCCCAAACCCTCGTGAGAAAAAATGATATTATAGACATAAAAAATGATTTTTTAATATGATTATCCGCAATCATATCACTTGACTTTCGCCCTAGTCCCGCGGGACAGCACTTTATTAACCGTAGACTTCAGTGCCCGTTGCGCAACTAAAAAAAAACACAATAAAAAAGTGCTCAAAAAATTTGTTTATATCATTGAATTTCAGTACCTTTGCGTATAATTTTAACGCAAAAATGTATGCAAGTAAAGACCTACGAAGAGAAAATATTTGTTAATTTTCAGCTATCGGCACACGTTCCGAGCGATAATTTTTACAGACGACTTCGTAACACATTGGATTTGAAGTCCTTACGCAAGAGGACGCAAAAGTATTACGGCACAGAAGGTCAGAAAGGCATTGATACAGAGGTGTTTTTCAAGTTAATGCTGATTGGCTATTTGGAAAATATCAACTCTGACCGCAAAATTGTAAAAACAGCAGAGATGCGTATGGATATGCTGTTTTTCTTGGGTTATGACATTGGAGAGTCTGGTTGCCAAGGAAAGCGAAATTTTTTATAATGAAGTAGTTGAAAATGAAGAAGCTAACGACAAAAAAAAGCAATAAAAAAACACAACAAAAACAGTGAAAAACACAGCGATCAATATTGAGGCATACATACCCCATCATGGCGCATGATAAAAGACAGGGCACCAGCGCGTTTCGTTACCGAAGCAAAGCAGCAGATTGTAAAAATTGTCCATTGCGAGAAGCTTGTGTAAATAAAGCAGGCTATAAAAGTATAACGGTTACCGTTGATAGAGACTATTACGAAAGAGCAGAAAAGCGCATAAACACCCGTAAAGGCAAACGCATGATGCGGAGTCGCGCAAAAACGGTTGAGCCTGTATGGGGAACACTGATAAATTTTCGAGCGATAAAAAAAGTTTACACCAAAGGGATAGATTTAGCCGACAAGCAGGTTTTGTTGGCCGCAATGGCGTATACAACCATAAAATCCGCCAGCAAACGCGATGAAACTCGCTGCTGTGGAGTTAAACTCAACTGTTTTGTCTGTTTTGAACGATTTTTTGCGTTTTTGCCAACCTATTTTTATCGCCGCAACAAAAAATTACCGGTGCGAAATATTACTTTCCGAATAAAACAGATAAAATATAGGGTCGCGCAACAGACACTGAAGTCTACGGTTAATAAACGGCTGTCCCTGCGGGACAAGGAGCGGAAGCCAAGTGCTATTTGGTGCGAAGGTGTATGTTTAAATTTCAATTCCTGTAAAAAATCTCTGCGCCCCCGATAAAATTTTGCATGAAATTTTGGTTATCTCAAAAATAACACCTATCTTTGTGTGCATATTTATGATAGATTAGTGAGTGATATTAGAAAAGATCCTATGTTGGAATCGGCGATCCGGAACTTTTAACTCATGATAAAAAAGGCGAATGGTCAAGACGGATTATGCGGAAACATCGCTTAATTTACTCTGTTGATGACAAAAAAAATAACCGTCTTGATGATTTCTGCTTGGGGTCATTATGGAGATCAATAATATAGAGCAATGAAATTTTCAATCATTATTTGCACATACAACCGCGCGGAATATCTCCGTAAGAGTTTGGAAAGCGCGGCTAAACAAGATTTTCCAACCGAAGATTTTGAGATTTTGGTGGTAGACAATAACAGTCCGGACGCCACAGAAACGGTGTGTGATGATTTGATGCGTCAATACCCGAATATCCGCTATTTCAAAGAGATGCGTCAGGGGGTTTCTTACGGGCGCAATCGCGGCATGAATGAGGCGCAAGGCAAATTTATTGCTTTTGTTGATGATGATGAAACAATAAGGAGCAACTACGTATACAAGCTAAACGAATTTTTTAAAACCTGTCCGCAGGCAGAATTGTGCAGTTTGCCCGTGGTACCGGTTTTTGAGGCCGAACCGCCCAAATGGATGTCGTCTTTTACAATGCGCTTGATTACAGGAGCTTATGATAAAGGCACGGTCGTCAAACAAGTATCGGCCAAAGACTATCCGGGCACGGGCCATGCCGTTTTTAAGCGTGATTTATTTCTAAAATATGGTGCTTTTAATACTGCATTAGGACGTAAAGGCAGTTCACTGATGGGTGCCGAAGATAAGGATTTTTTTCTGCGTCTAATTCAAAACAACGTAGCGTGTTATTACGTGCCGATGGCTCCGATTTATCACCACATTGCCGCGAACAAGCTCACAGAAGACTTTTTCAATCGCCTGACGCTCGCTATCGGCCAAAGCGAACGCGTCCGCACGCTGTCTATTTCTAAAAAAGCCTACTGCAAACGACTGTTTTCAGAAGCAATCAAATGGGCGGCTTCATTCGTGCTATTCGTCTGTTACACAGTCACTTTCCAAATTCAAAAAGGCATCAAACTCCTCCAATTTCGCAAAAATGTGACCAAAGGATTGTTGAGTTCCGCAAATAATTCATAATTCATAATTCATAATTCGCAATTTTTTTGTAACTTTGCCACGTTTCTAATGTAGCATAAAAAAATGAGCGAAAAAATACTAAAAATAGGCATCAGTCAAGGCAATCCTAATGGCATTGCATCCGAACTCGTCCTGAAAATATTTGAAAATACGGACATGTACGACGTGTGTACCCCTGTTTTGTACGGTTCTTCCAAGGTTGTGTCATTCTATCGCAAAGCGATGGATTTGACACCCATCAATGTGAGCATTATGCGCGACTTGGACGTGCCGGACAACAATCGAGTCAATGTCGTGAACGTTATTCCCGAAGCATATCACTTGGACGTCGGTCAATTGACGGCCGAAAGCGTGCAGGCAGCCGACGAATCGCTGAAAAGAGTGTGCGAAGACCTGAAAAACGGTCTTGTAGATGCCCTCGTCACCTTGCCGGCAACTTCTATAGACGCAGCTGCAGTGCTTTATCCCGAACAAACAGACGAGGCGTTGAAAATTGCGGTGCACGACACCTTGCGTATCGCTTTGGCAACAGATTCTGTGCCGCTTTCGGAAGTGAAACCTTTCATTACGATAAAAAAAATTATCGAACGCATCAAATCATTGCATACAGCTTTGGTTCACGATTTTATGATTACATCGCCACGCATTGCCGTGTTGGCGCTGAATCCTCAGTCAGGGCCGGAAGAAGCCAACATCATCCGCCCTGCCATTGAAGTGGCAAGCAAAGATAAAGTATTTTGCTTCGGACCTTACGTTGCAAATGATTTTTTCAGCACCGATGCGCCCAAGAAGTTTGACGCTATTTTGGCAATGTATTACGACCAGGGTATGGTCGCTTTTCAGTCCATGACAGCCGGTCAGGGTGCCATCTATACAGCAAATTTGCCGTTCGTCATCACGGCTCCCGCCCAAGGATTGAGCCTTAATAAGGCGGGAAAAAATCTGTGTGAACCCGATGCTTTCCGCCAAGCCATCTATTTGGCAACCGAGTTGTTCAACAACAAACAAACCGATGTGGAAATTCGCAAAAATCCCCTGAAAAAGCAGTATTTTGAACATGGATCGGATAATGAAAAATTGGATTTGACAAAAGATTAAAAGTAGTTATTGGTGTTTAGTTATTAGAGTTTAGATATTAGAGTTTAGAGTATAGTTATTAGAGTATAGTCAAAAAGCGAAATCTAACATCTATGCCCTAAGTTCTAAACTCTAAACTCTAATAACTATACTCTAATATCTAAACTCTAATAACTATACTCTAATATCTAAACTCTAATAACTATACTCTAAACTCTAAATAAAAGATGAATTACGCAATAATAGCCGCGGGCGAAGGCTCACGCTTGGCACAAGAGGGCATCGCGTTGCCTAAACCATTAGTCAAAGTGAACGGCGTTGCCTTAATTGACCGCTTGATAGCGATTTTTTGCAAAAATAATGCAGAATCAATCAGCATCATCGTCAATGAAGAGATGGAAGACGTGCACGCGCACGTGAAAGCACTGCAGTTGCCTGTGCCTCTAAATTTGGTCGTTAAGTCGACTTCCGGTTCCATGCACAGCTTTTTTGCATTGGCACCGTTTTTGAAAAAAGGCAAATTCTGCTTGACAACGGTTGATACGATATTCAAAGAGTCTGAATTTGAAGCCTTTATTCGACATTTTGAACGCGACACCACGCACGACGGCATGATGGCTGTGACTGATTTTGTGGATGATGAAAAGCCGCTTTGGGTGGAAGTGAGAGAAGAGAGAGGGGGAGGGGAGATTAGTGGATTTTTGGATGTGAATGATGGAAGTGCTAAATATGTTTCGGGCGGGATTTATGGGCTGACACCGAAAGCACTTGACACGCTTGAAAATTGTATGAAGAACGGCGTTTCTCGTATGCGCAATTATCAACGACAATTAATTGCCGACGGTTTGAAATTAGCAGCCTGTCCGTTTGCTAAAATCGTGGATGTAGACCATGCCTGCGACATCAAAAAAGCAGAAGTATTCTTGAATACTCCGCGTAGCGACCAAGCTACGTCGCATGTCGTTGGCGTTCGTCGTGGCAATCAGTATTCACCGAATCACATTGGCAACGATGCGGCGATTTTTGCGTTGGTGGTCAAGTCATTGAAAGCGAAGGGCTATGACGTAACTGAGTTGTCTGAGGATGAGTTTCAAGCAACGTATCAGACGTTTCCTGCCATTTTCAACATGGCGCGCGATACGAAGTCGATTCAAAAATTGCAACAATTAGAAGACATTGGTACAACCGTCATCAATTCGGGTTACGGCGTCGAAAACTGTACGCGTGGCAAGATGACTAAATTGTTGTTAGACAATAACATACCGCATCCGAGATGCCTCATTGTGCAAACCGACCAACTGCTGCCGGATATGCGCTTTTTGGGGACGCATTGTTGGATCAAGCGGAGCGATTTTCATGCAATTCATCGCGAAGACGTGACTTATGCCCGCATTGGCGAAGAAGCAGAAAGCATCATCCGCGATTATGGGCTGCGAGGCATTCCATCGGTAGTTATCAATGAACATTTGTCGGGCGATTTGGTCAAATTTTATGGCGTTCGCGGCACGGATTTCTTCTATTGGTTTTATCCTGACGACCTCAGTCACAGCAAATTTGGATTGGAAGTCATCAATGGCAAGCCCAAAGGATTATCCTTTGACGTCGAAAACTTAAAAGCGATTTGCGGTCGCACGGCCGAAATCCTCAACATACACGTCTACGGTGGGGATTGCGTGGTGGACAAAGACGGCACCATCCGCATCATCGACTTCAACGACTGGCCAAGTTTTGCACCTTGCCGCAACGAAGCTGCGCCCTACATCGCAAAATGCATCCGTCTGAACTGTGATTTGTTGTCAATAAATTGCCAGGTATAATTCTAAAACAACCCAATCTATAGAAATATTTTATACAAAGCAACATGAAAATTCTTTTTATAATAAATCCTGTTTCAGGCTCCGGAGCCGGTAATAAATTGCCTAAGGTAATAGCCGGAATGCCTGAATATAAGGATGTAGATTACCAAATCGTATTCACTGAACAGGTCGGACACGCGGCGATTTTGGCGAAAGAGGCGAGCGTCGACGGAAATTACACGCACATCATCGCTGTGGGTGGCGATGGCACGGTGAATGAAGTCGGGACAACGTTATACGGTAGCAATAGTGCTTTCGGCGTTATTCCGGTTGGCAGCGGCAACGGTTTTGCCCGCCATGTCAAGTACTCTCTAAGTATGAAAAAAGCGTTGAGACAAATGCTTTCGACCCATTATTCTTACATTGACATGGTGGAAATGAACGGACATTTTTTCCTGAATGTGAGTGGTGTCGGCTTCGATGCGGAAATTGCCCATACGTTTGGCAAATTTAAGATGCGGGGGGTGATTTCTTACATTTGCGCTGCACTCAAAGTGCTATTCTTCTATAAAGAAAAAGAATATGACATCACGTATGACGGCAAAACCATCCGAAAAAAAGGCTTTATTCTCAGTTTTGCAAATAGCAGTCAATATGGTAATAATGTGCACATTGCGCCTCACGCCTCATTGAAAAACGGCATGGTAAGCATCTGCATCATGCGCTGTCCACCCTTTTTTGGAATTGGTTTCCTCTTGAAATCCTTGCTAAGGGCAGATTTATCCCAGTTAAAATATTACGAAGAAATACAATGCAAAGAGGCTGTCATTGACGGATCGATACGAAACATCCATGTGGATGGAGAGCCCTTCACCGCGAATGAACCGATTAGATTGAAAGTCCATGCCGGAGGAATTAAAATCATCAGTCTGCGGACTTAAAACTGATGGCTGCGAGTTCAATTGTTTCCATATGACCATAAGAAGCCGTCGTCGGTTCCATTCATCTATCCTCTCAAGTAGGCGCGTCATATCTGCTAACTTATAGTAATTGACCCAGCCTCTGTTGAAGTATCTGCAGGCTGCCTTGCGGTGTCCCCGTTAACGTCGGCTCTAGCTTGCCCCCTATTTCTACGCCAGCTCGCAGGTATTTATGGATGAGAGAGATGACTCGCCTGTCCTTGATTGTCCGCGACGGCACTTCTATCAGTTTACTCTGATTCACGGTGTCAAAGCACTTTTCCAAATCCATATCAACCGCGTATTTATAACCCGCGTCAACATATATTTGTACTTTCTGCAACGCCTGATGTGCACTGCGTTTCGGGCGAAAGCCATCGCTGTTGTCCGAAAACTGTGGTTCATAAACCTGGGTCAAGACTTGGTTGATGGCCAGTAACATCATCTTGTCAATTAATGTCGGGATGCCTAACTTCCGTTTGCCGCCATCACTCTTGGGTATTTCTGCCCTCCCGCATAGCTCTCGAGTGCCGCTCTACCGTTTTGTGGACAGGTATCTTCCGATTTTTTCTGCTTTCTTTCTTTCATTCGGCAACTTGAATTTTTTACACTTATTAAAGTTCAGCCCTTCGTACGTCGGGAGTCCTCATTTGTACCGTTTTTCATCGGAGCAAGCTCGTTCCCCGGACTACTTTGGGCTACGGCGGCCTTCTCATTGCGATTGCTAGCCGTCTTTCTGTTTTGATCCTTCCTTACGTCTGTGAGACCTCCCGTGGGAAGACATTTAACTTCCATTCCCGTGTAACAGCATTATTTACACTCCGATTTACGGATAGTATTTGGACTTCGTTTTGTCTGGCAAACTCGTCCAATCGGTTGCGCATGATGTTGTTCGTTTGACTCGGTTCGGGACTTTGCCGCCGGCTTCATTCAGATTCCTCGTCGCTACGGACAACCTTGCGATGAGCTAAAGGCTGGCTACTACCTACCCCCATAGTGGATTTGTTCCACCCGGTTAATTGTCATGCACGGCGCACCAAAAAAAGCACCGACTCTCACAAGTCAGTGCCCTTCTTCAATAGTTACGGTTTATTTTTTTCTCATCCTGACTGGGGTTTCCCGAGGAAACCCCAGTCAGTTAAGGACGTAAAGCCATACAAACAAGACGAGGCTCTTGGTTTTACGTAGCAGTTGATGTTAAATACCGAATATCAATCGGTGCGTCATAAATATCCGATGCAGACAGATCTAGCAGTTGTTGTTGGCTGTTTCCCCGACCAGCCGCCTGTAGATGAAGACATCCCTTCCAGGTAATATTCAGAGGTGGATACCACGCGCATGACGAGGAACTCTACATGAGAGTCAGATATACGTTGGAACGAGCCGGTTGTCCAGAATGCGCCGGTACCGACCCCAGACCAGCTGGATGCTATTTGCATAGCTTGGGCCGGAGTCGGGAGGTGCATCTTCCGCTGTGAGCACGCATTCAAAGCTTGTGTCAGTGTATATTGGGTGGTCATGAAAGTATAGCAGGCGTTGTAAGCGGCTTGTTGAATAGGGGAACCGAAACGATATTCGCAATTGGCGATGGATGCCATATTACCGGCGTGCATGGCTTGTAGCATTTTCCAATCGGAGGAGGATACGGCTCCACCATAATTGTTATTTGCTTCTGGTACAGTTGCATCGAGTACGATATTACCCCCGGATGTATAAGTCAACGCAGGCGAAGTCGCCGCGCCGACCGAGGCAGTGGCCGTCCCGTTCAAGCGGATCGTCCCCGCGGTCGCCAAACTCCCAGCCGACCCGGTGGTGTTCTGATTCAGCGTCGGAATATCACTGGCAACAATCGTACGCATCACAGCGGGTCCGTTCGCAGTCGCGGGTGAGGCAAGAAAGGACTTTGGCGTATAATTTATTTCCAAGATAGTCCGATACTTCGAGTAGGCACGCGTGGACATCAAACCGGCCGTGGTGGTCGTGGCAGTATCACTCGGAATCATTATACCTTGCTGTACCGCATTCGTCAGCCGCCCCTTTGCATCAACCACGAAGTACGGCACAGCGAATGTACCTCCCCAGGCGAGATATGTGTCACTGATAGGACCATAAGCGCCCGAATTCACAGTAGTATTTGCCAGCGTCGTGGCAATCGTCCCCGAACCAATTTGCGTGGCTGGCGCCGTCACATCACCCGTAAGAGCAAGCGTCTGCGTTTTGACCACCTTAACTGCGAGTGAGTCACGCACCGCCGTCACAGACGGAGCCAGTGTGGTGCTCGCCGTGGTGAGATTGTTCTGCACCTGTGTCGGATGCACGTGGTCGCCCGCAGCATAACCCGCATCTGGCGTGCCTACGACGGCTGTGCCGGCGATTAACGGTAGGGCCGTAGCAAGGACATTTTTCGTGGCGCCCGTTGCGATATCGGCTAATTTCGTGCTGTCGGCTCCCGTTGCCAACATCGTGGCTTT
>BNTP01000076.1:0-2500 GCA_025996695.1 Bacteroidia bacterium
CTCCGCGAAGCTGGATTCGCTAGTAATCGCGCATCAGCCATGGCGCGGTGAATACGTTCCCGGGCCTTGTACACACCGCCCGTCAAGCCATGGAAGCCGAGGGTACCTGAAGTGCGTAACCGCAAGGGGCGTCCTAGGGTAAAATTGGTAACTGGGGCTAAGTCGTAACAAGGTAGCCGTACCGGAAGGTGCGGCTGGAACACCTCCTTTCTGGAGCTCGTTCCGAGTTAGTTATGAGTTATGAGTTATGAGTTATGAGTTATGAGTTGGCTTTTGCTGACCATTTCCTCTCAGCTTGCAATTTGTAATTGGCAAAAAAAAAGGCAGATTCTTTTCTGTACTGTGTAATTTAATGGTTTCTATAATATTGAACAGTAGAGGCGGCAACGTCTGTACAAACAAAGGAGAAGAGTTATTCCTGAAGGAAGAAGTTTCAAGGAAAAGAGGATAACTTCGACCATAGGACGAGAGAGTGAAGAGTGAAGAGTGAAGAACTAAGAGTTAAAAAACACTCATAATTCATAACTCATAACTCATAACTAAAATAGTCCTATAGCTCAGTTGGTTAGAGCGCTACACTGATAATGTAGAGGTCGGCAGTTCAACTCTGCCTGGGACTACGCAACGCGAAGCGTTGGGAAATTAAGAAATGTAGAAATTAAGAAATGTAGAAATTTTTTAATTCAACAATTACTACATTACTACATTTCTAAATTCCTAAATTAAAGAAGGGGGATTAGCTCAGCTGGCTAGAGCACCTGCCCTGCAAGCAGGGGGTCATCGGTTCGAATCCGATATTCTCCACCAAGCCGCAAGGCTTACGTTCTTTGACATATTGGTACAAAACAAGAAAACAAAGTAGAGCAACAAAAATATTCTTTGAATTAAAAATTAAGAATTAAAAATTAAGAATTAGTGCTTGCATTGATTGGTAATTTTTGGTGATTGGTTTTGATTTTGAGGTATGGAAAGGGTTAGAGTTAGGATTTGTAATTAGCGTGATGTTCGCATCATTTTTAATTTTTAATTCTTAATTCTTAATTTTTTCCAAAGGAGAAATAAGAAAGAAAGGGCAGACGGTGGATGCCTTGGCTCTTGGAGGCGATGAAGGACGTGATAAGCTGCGATAAGCTCGGGCGAGGTGCAAATAACCATTTGAACCCGAGATTTCCGAATGGGGCAACCTAATAGATTGAAGGTCTATTACCGCTTTAAGCGGGGCAAACGTGGGGAACTGAAACATCTAAGTACCCACAGGAAAAGAAAATAAATAATGATTGCGCAAGTAGTGGCGAGCGAACGCGCAGCAGCCCAAACCGGCGTTGTTTAGGCAATACCGGGGTTGTAGGACCACGATGTAGCAAGAAATCGGGAAAGTGGAATCAGCTGGAAAGTTGAATCATAGAGGGTGAAAATCCCGTACACGACTTTTCGATGAAGCTTAGTGGTATCCTGAGTAGTGCGGGACACGAGAAATCCTGTACGAAACCGCGGGGACCATCCCGCAAGGCTAAATACATCCAAGAGACCGATAGTGAACCAGTACCGTGAGGGAAAGGTGAAAAGCACCTCGAATAGAGGAGTGAAATAGACCCTGAACCCGTCTGCCTACAAGCGGTCGGAGCGGATTTATCCGTGACGGCGTGCCTTTTGCATAATGAACCTACGAGTTACCATCACCGGCAAGGTTAAGTGATATGAGTCACGGAGCCGAAGCGAAAGCGAGTCTGAACAGGGCGAGGTTCCATTTTCCGTAAGGAAAATGAAAGCGCACTATGTGCGTGATAGTCGGTGGGGGTAGACGCGAAACCAAGTGATCTACCCATGGTCAGATTGAAGGTTGGGTAACACCAACTGAAGGATCGAACCGATAAGCGTTGAAAAGCTTCCGGATGAACTGTGGGTAGGGGTGAAAGGCTAATCAAACTTGGAGATAGCTCGTACTCCCCGAAATGCATTTAGGTGCAGCGTTGTAAATTTTTTATGTCAGGTAGAGCGACTGATTGGATGCGAGGGCTTCACCGCCTATCAAGTCCAGACAAACTCCGAATGGGCATAAAACTAATTGCAGCAGTGAGGGCGCGGGTGCTAAGGTCCGTGTCCGAAAGGAGAAGAATCCAGACTATCAGCTAAGGTCCCCAAATATATGCTAAGTTGAACTAACGAAGTCAGAGTACAAAGACAGCTAGGATGTTGGCTTGGAAGCAGCCATTCATTTAAAGAGTGCGTAACAGCTCACTAGTCGAGTGCTCCGGCATGGATAATAATCGGGCATAAGCATATTACCGAAGCTATAGAATTGTTCAGTAATGAATAATTGGTAGGGGAGCATTCTATTACAGCGTTGAAGATACGTGGCGATGCGTGTTGGAGCGGATAGAAAAGCAAATGTAGGTATGAGTAACGATAATGCGGGCGAGAAACCCGCACGCCGAAAGACCAAGGTTTCCTGATCAACGTTAATCGAATCAGGGTCAGTCGGGACCTAAGGATAAGCCGA
>BNTP01000076.1:5000-9460 GCA_025996695.1 Bacteroidia bacterium
CAAGCAGGAACTGTTGTCGCACGGCGCAGAAATCGAAGTGCTCTCGCCGCCGGAGTTTCGCGATGAAATGAAAGCGATTAGCAAGGCGACGGGGAAATTGTATAATTCGTAATTTCTGTTTGAATATTGAAAAAATTTGTATCTTTGCACCCAAAGAAAACATTTAAAAAGCAATGGATAAAGTGCACGGTATTGATTGGAACATCGCCAATTGGCAACAATTGTTGGATACGTTTTTGACGGATGCCTTTAATATAGGGTTTAAAATTATTGTTTGCATCATTCTCTATATTGTTGGGCGCAAGCTGATTAAGTGGCTCGACCAAGTGATGAAAAGGTTGATGCTGGCGCGCAGTTTAGACCTGTCGGTGTCCTCTTTTTTGCGCAGTTTGGTCAATGTGTTGCTGACGGTGGCGATGCTGATGGCGATAATCAATTTTTTGGGCATCAACACCACCTCGTTTGTGGCTTTGCTGGCGTTGTTTGGCGTTGCGGCGGGTATGGCGATGAGCGGGACGCTTCAGAACTTGGCGGGCGGCGTGATGATTTTGCTGTTTCGCCCGTATGACGTGGGCGATTATATTCTGACACTTCATACCGAGGGATGGTAGCTCGGTAGAAATAGCAATTCATGTAATTGCCTTATCCCTGCGGATTTTTACAAACTGACTAAATAATAGTACCTCAAAAAAAGATTTAGCCACTTACCCTTTTCCGCCCCAAGCACTCGCTTTGAAAATCCCCCCCCAAAAAACGATTTTTTTAATACCTCATGCCACTCTTAGGGAGTTTTTGTGCCTAAATTCATCATCAATTGAAAAAAAATCGCAAGAAATAGTTGCTAATTAAATAAAAATGACTATCTTTGAGCAAATTCTTTGCGGCTCGACGACAAATAATCAATCAATTTTTGATTGGTAGTTATTCGTATCATCGCAGATTATTACATACAATAGCGGAAAACAATCTTTTATTAATTAATAAATCAAATAAAATGAGCGAAATTTCTAAAATTCAATTAAACAAATTCAATCAATTACTGATGGAAAAAGGTTTAACGAAACGTCAAATGGCAGAATGCCTTGGCGTACAAGAGAATGAAATGACCCGCATATTAAGTAATCCTGATATGCAGTTGAAACGGTTGACTCCTATTGCCACGTTTTTGGATGTGGACAGATCTATCTTGATGCAAATGATCTATGAATCAAGTGTGCAGGAGCATGCACTTCTGCAAACATCTGAAAAATCAGATGTTGACAGTTGTATTTTGTAAGGATTAATTCGTAAATATTGATTTATGCAATTGCACGACACGGCTATCCGGCTTTGTTCGGGAAAGGCGTGTTGGCAGGAGGTGTTTCCTCTCCGCAAAAAAGTCTTTTCAAACATATATTTGAAAAGACTTTTTTTTGATGATTAACAATGTGTTATTTTTTGAAATAATCTGCCACCGCTTCATTGGGAACCATTTCTTCTTTGAAGACATAAGCTCCGGTTTTAAGCGATTTTATCATTTTAATAACTTTTGAATACGAACGTCCTTCGGACTTCTCGCGGTATCCCGCGACGGTTTTTTTTGCCATGACTTATCGTGTTTTATTTGATTTCTTTATGTACGGTCATTTTTTTGAGGATGGGATTGTATTTTTTCAATTCCAAACGACCTGTTGTGTTCTTTCTATTCTTAGTAGTGATGTAGCGAGACGTACCTGATAGACCACTTCCTTTGTGTTCGGTGCATTCCAAGATGACCTGAACGCGATTTCCTTTTGCTTTTTTTGCCATTTTTAAGGGTCTCCTACTTTATACGTTAATAAAACCTTTTTCAACCGCGGTTTTAATCGCAGCATCCAAACCCACTTTGTTAATTGTTCTCAATCCATTGGCTGAAAGATTCAACTGCACCCAGCAATCTTGTTCTACCCAATAGAACTTTTTTGAAAACAAATTCACATCAAATTTCCGTTTGGTACGGTGGTTTGAGTGCGAAACATTGTTTCCTACCATTGCTTTTTTTCCGGTAATTTGACAAATTTTCGACATTTTATTATCTTATTTTCTTTTGTTATTCTATCTCAAAACTCTGTACAGCTACGTCCTGCTGCATCACGGCAGTCTTTATCCATACGGTGCGCAAAGGTACGATAAATTTTTGAATGCTGCAAATTATTTTCAGTATTTTTTTAAGGGTGGTCTCAAAAGCCGATTTTTCCGTCCTTGCGAGCAAAGCGAAGCAATCCATGCCTATTTACAAGCCCTTTAGGGCATGCTGGTTTGCTTCGCTACGCTCGCAATGACGGAAATCGGCTTTTGAGACAGCCTCTTTATTTATTGATTACCCTCCTTATTCTTTCACAATCTTATTCGCTATCCGTATAAACTTTAAGCAGATAAACACTTTTCGGCAAAGCCGATACGGATATTTTTTCATTGAAATTATTTTCCGAAAGCAGCAAAGCGCCTGATAATGTTCAGATTTCAATGCAAGAAGGGTGGTAAGCAAAATGTTCCATACCTTTTAACAGAGGCATGGGACTGTTGCTTATTTCTCATGCGTGGGTTGTAGTAGAACCTCTGAATAGAATAAGAGTACAACAGCCCCATGCTTCTTTTTATTGAAAAAATGATTGAATTTTCCTGTTCGCTTGCGGATGTTATAAAAATTGCCTAACTTTGGGGCAATTAATTGTATCTATGATTATCGGATATTTTGCCAATCACCCGAATGGGCGGGATTTTCATAACCGTAAGTCAAGCAAAGCGCGACTTGCGGTAGCAGCCACTATACCACCAAGTCTGCCTGTAAGGCAGGACTCTTCGCGAATGGTTGTCTTGCCTTTCAGGCAAAGAGGTACAGTACGTTCTTTTTTTCCGCAGGTCACGACCTGCGGTTATGAAAATATTGGCTTTCAGCCAATTTGGGTATCATATTCGAGCCACTTTTCCAAAGGACAGTTTAGGTTCCAAAACAGTGACCGTTACCGGCTTTGCCGAATTTCCACACGAGTGGGGCTATGTGCGGGTATTATTAACCAACGACTATGGCCACGATTTGTTAGTCTACGAAAGCATCCCCCTGGTTACCGTCAATGGAGAGCGCGAACTCCCGGGTGTGCCCCTGCCAAAGGCGAACGGAGCAGACATTGTGTTTGGAGGCATTACTTTATGTGGCGAAATGGACACACGCGGAAAGCGTAATGTCCTAATCGCAGATCCAAAAGATGACGAACAAAATGGCCTCAGAAGCTTTCAAATCAATAAAAAACAAAAAATTAAAATATACAAATTATGAAACAAATGTTATTTATTTTATGCAACCCAGCTACAATCCCTAACGGGATTAACAAACCGAATATCAAACACACACAAATTATAAACAGATGAAAACAATCAACAATATTGTAGCCACGTGGCGCGCCGCTTCTCTACTAATGCTGGGAATGGCAACCGCAATGCAAGCACAGCCCTTTCGGACGGAAGTTTTTTCCGAACGCGTCCAAACCTTGCGCGTATTTCCTGAAAATCAATGGAAATCGGCAGCAATTATCGAATTGAATCAAAACAAGGCGATTGACATCAATTTCGATGTTTTGGGTGCGGCACCGAACTATTTCACCTATAAAATTGTGCATTGCAATGCCGACTGGACACCTTCTGACTTGTTTGAACACGAATATTTGGATGGGTTGCAAAATAATCCGCTGATGGATTATGACAATTCGCTCAATACCACCATGGATTATGTTCATTATGAGTTAAAATTGCCTAATGAGCGAGTTCACCTCAAGTTGTCCGGCAATTATGTTGTGCAAATTTTTGAAGAAAATGCTGAGTTACCTGTTCTTAATGCCTGTTTTTCGGTTGTTGAATCGCAGTCTGCGGTGCAAATGGCGATTTCACCAATCACCGATAAAGGCATCAACAACCATTTTCAGGCAGTGAATTTGACAGTAACTTACGGCAAGGAAATTCGCAATCCTGCTCAAGATTTGAAAGTTTTTGTGTTTCAAAATAATCGTCAAGATAATGCCGCACGCCTTGTGAAGCCATATTTGGTGCAAGCCGGCAAGGCGGAATACAATCACACTCCTGCTTTGATTTTTGATGCAGGCAATGAATATCGCCGTTTTGAGATGACCACCACGCAATTTGCAGGGCTAAATATCGCGGCTGTGAGCTATCATGCGCCCTATTATCACTCCGTGTTGCGTCCCGATAACCGGAGAAATAATCGGGCTTATGATTTCACCGACGACCTCAACGGCAGGGTGTATATCCACAACAATGACGTGGAAGAGGCTAATACGGAGGCTGATTATCAGTTTGTGCATTTTTTCTTATCGTGTAAACAACCGTTTCCGGAAAAAGTGTATCTCCTGAGCGAAGCCTTCAATAATGTGCCGGATACCCGTTCCGAAATGACCCACAATGCCGAAGAAAGCGGCTACGAAAAGGCC
>BNTP01000077.1 GCA_025996695.1 Bacteroidia bacterium
ACTATTTTGAATTTATATGATTACCGGATATAATACCCAAAAATAAGGTGAAAGCCCTCCGGGCTATAACGCTTGGGTGGGATGTCATTTTCTATTGATATGCATGCGCTACGGGCAAATAATCCGTTAGGACTTGAATATCAATAGAAAATGGACGCTCTCCTCTTCAATAATTTCCCGTAGGGAATTCACATTAGGTACAATATCCGATAACCATATAAATTCAAAATAGTGGAAAAGAAAATTAGCGAATTATAGGCCCTTTTTGCAGAAATGAAAGAGAAATTCACATACATAATAGCATTTCTATTGCTACTTGTCGGCTGTAGTCCCACAAAATATATTCCTGAGGGCGAATATTTCTTGGAAAACGTGAAAGTGAAAATGGATGACAAAGGGGTAGACCCGGCTGTCGTGGTGTCCTATATCCAGCAAAAGCCTAACGCGTCTAAATATGGGGTACACATATATAATATGGTGGACAACAATTCCAATTTCATCAAAAAATTTATTCGCAAAATAGGGGAAGCTCCCGTCATTTACAATCCTTATAGCGTGCCAATATCGGTGGACGAAATTGCTATCAAAATGAAAAATTTGGGCTATTTGAACAGCACTGTGTCCGCTCAGACAGATACCGCCAACAAAAAAGCGACCGTTATTTATGAAATTCACAACGGCGAGCCTTACCGTGTTCGCAACTATACGCAAACCACTTCGCACTTGCAACAACGATCAGGTAACCGGCAAAGAAATCAAAATAGTGAACGCCGCACATTTAATAGCAATGCTTTCACTTCCGTGTTCATGGCACAAAACGCACCGAAAATCAAGGAAGGCTCCATTTTTAACTTGGATGTGCTGGAGGAAGAACGACAACGCGTGGCTGCACAGATGCGCAACCGAGGATATTATCAATTTGCAGAAAATAAATTGCACTATTTGGCAGACACCACGTTGCAATCCAATCAGGTGGATTTAAAACTGATTTTGAAGGATTCAACCAATTTTTTCCCTTACACGGTGAAGCGCGTGAATGTTTATAGTGGTTACGACCCGCTGGAAAATTATGTCATCAAAGACTCGCTGGAATACGACAGCATCCATATTTATTACAATTCGCCCAAGTTTTTGCGACAAAACATTATTCGTGAAAAGGTGCGCGTGCAACCCAATCGGCAATACCGCGAACGAAGCGGCGAACGCACCGTCAGCCTGTTTCAAAGCATGAATTGCTTGGAGCGCGTGGATTTGCAATACGTGCAAAATAATTACCCCGATTCGACGCTCTTAGACTGCAATATCTACCTCACGCCGGGCAATTTTCACTCGCTGCAAAGCCGTCTGGTGGGCACAAACAAGGCAGGGGATATTGGTGTGGCATTGGATGGGACGTATGGCAATCTCAACATTTTTAATGGCTCCGAAATATTTAGCGTCAATTTGCGCGGGGCCTACGAATTTGTCAGCGGAACGTCCGTAGAGGGGCTTGGAAGTAATTATTACGAATTTGGGCTGTCGCCTGCGCTGACTTTTCCGACCATGCAGTTGCCGCTGATTAAAAACTATGTGGCTGAGCGTTTCAATGCGCAAACACAATACAGTTTTGGGCTGAATGTGCAACGACGTCCGGAATATATACGCAACTTTTTTAATTTCAATTGGAAGGTCAATTGGGCGGCACAAAACAGTCCGCTTTCGCAAAGTTTGAGCATCGTGGACATCAATTATGTCTACATGCCGTACAAATCCGGAAAATTTATCGAATACCTTGATTCGATTGTTGATCCGCTCACGAAAATAAGTTACGACAATGTGTTCACGGCAGGCATCAATTACAATGCGATTTATACGAATGCCAACGTTGGCGGATTGCGACAAAATCTGTACACGATTCGTTTCAATACCGAACTGTCGGGCAATATCTTGAACTGGATTTGCAATGCGAGCAACATTTCGCGTTCTGAAGACGGGAAATACACTATTTGGGGCAATTCATTTGCGCAATATGCCAAAGCGAATATCGACTTTGCGGAAACGTTTCAACTCACATCAAGTGCCGGATTGGCGTTTCACTTGGGTGTCGGAGTGGCTTATCCGTATGGAAATTCAGAGATTTTGCCTTTTGAAAAACGTTATTACGGCGGTGGCCCCAACAATGTGCGTGGCTGGAGCACGCGCTACTTGGGTCCCGGCTCGTTCAACGGAGGCACAACAGACGACCCGACCACTCATGTGGGCGACATCAGCTTGGTGGCCAGCGCAGAATACCGCTTCAAAGCCTTGCCGTGGCTTGAACCCGCCTTTTTTGTGGACGCAGGCAATATCTGGACTATCAAAGACTATCCCAACCAGCAGGGCGGATTGTTTACGTGGAACAATTTTTACAAAGAAATCGCACTCGGCACGGGTATTGGGCTACGTTTTGACTTGACTTTTTTGGTAGTGCGCGTGGATGCGGGCACGAAAGTACACGACCCGGCACGGGCGGCCGACGACCGATTTGTGCTGTTCAAAGATAATTTATTGAAAAATTCTGCGATTTATTTTGCTATTGGCTATCCATTTTAAAATAAAAAGCGTACCTTTGCAATGCTATGTCAAAATTAGAAAATATAAATAATACCTTTGAGAGCTATCAACGTTTCATTTATCTTTATGAAGAACATAAAGATAAATTTTTTAGTGACATTCATTTGGCTAAATCTTTTTCTGAGGTGCTATATTTTGCAAACGGAGCCTTGTCCCGCAGGGACAGCCCTTTATTAACCGTAGACTTCAGTCTACGGTATAGAAATGAGCACGATAGCATAGTCCCGCAGGGACGGCACAATCAAGTGTCACCCCTGCGGGGTGAAAGTGGCGTGTGGCAGGCTGTCCGTAGACTGAAGTCTACGGTTAATAAAGTATCGTCCCTGCGGGACTGCGCTCTGGGCAAGTTTGCAGGACTTGCAAAATATAGCACCTCAAAAAAAAATTTAGCCCTGAAGAATGATTTTTTAACTTATTTATGGAAAAGTAAGAGAAGTTGATACACAAATGATACAATTATTCATTAAAAAGCGAAATAGATATTAACGATATATTTTAAATAACATGGAAAGTTTAACTATCAACATTGTAAATGTAATTGGAGATGTATATGGCGTAGAAGCCGAAGATGGACAAAAAGTGTATGACCTTGTCAAAAAAGCGTTCGAACAGCAGTATAAAGTTATTCTATCTTTTTTAAACATAGAAATGCTGACCACAGCCTTTTTAAATACTGCGGTAGGACAACTATATAAAGATTTTTCAGAAGAAATAATGCGAGAGAATTTGCGTGTTGTAGATATTTCCGAATCGGGAAAAGTAATACTAAAGCGTGTTGTAGATACTGCAAAATTGTATTATAATGACGAAAATGCATTCCGGCGTATGCAACAAAGTATTGATGAAATATTAGGACACTAATTTATGGCAAATAAATATCGTTTATTGGATGTACCGCAATTGATTTTTTGTTATTTCGGAAGTGATAAATAGAACGTTCAAAATAGTATTTGAATCTTACAGAAATTCCGATAATACTCTAAAATATAAACAATTCAGAGATACTCAAGAAGGGAAAGATGCTTTATCCGAGATTCATTTAATAGTGAAGAATGAGATTCTTTCCAGATTTTCCATTATCGGTAAAATATATAACAAGCAAGAAATTGAAAATCTTTTAACAATCAACGAATTAGATTTTGTGGATAAATCTATTGAAATGATTTGCAAAGAAAATTCATTAGTGTTGTTTACCAATGACAGAGATTTTAAAAATACAGATTTAGAAATACTTACAGGT
Organism: Bacteroidia bacterium; assembly: GCA_025996695.1. GTDB lineage: Bacteria > Bacteroidota > Bacteroidia > Bacteroidales > Azobacteroidaceae > Azobacteroides. The sequence goes on from BNTP01000077.1 coordinate 3,833, forward strand.
AACTCTAATATTCTCAATTAATATCATAAAAACAACCCTATGTGCATGTTTCGTTTTGCCGGCAACTACCGATACCTGATTACGCATATCCCGCCCCTTTCAAGGCTGCGCACGCGATGAATGGATGGTGATGGAAAAATACAATTTTCTTCTCTCACAAAAATTGTATCGTTGAGTTCATCACAAAACCCACGTCACAATGTCCTCTGCAACCTCTTTTTTTGATTTGAGCGGAAATGTTTCGGAGGAGCCGTTGGCGGCGATGATGCTGACCTTGTTTGTGTCACTTTGGAAACAGGCACCTTCGTCGTTGAGGGAGTTGAGGACGATAAAATCGAGGTTTTTTCGTTGCAATTTTTCACGGGCATTTGTCCATTCTTTGTCTGTTTCGAGGGCGAAGCCAATCAAAGCTTGCGTTTTTGTTTTTATTTGTCCGAGAGATGCTGCTATGTCCGGATTGGGTTTTAGCTCCAATGTCAAGGGCTTGTCGGGTTGGCGTTTGAGTTTATAGGCAGCATAATGAGCCGGTCGATAGTCGGCAACTGCGGCACAGAGAATCGCGGCATCCATTTTGGGGAAGTATTTCATTGCTTCGCGATACATATCTTCGGCAGAAATGACGTCTATTCGTTGGATATTTGGGTGCCTCGTTTGCAAATGCACGGGACCTGCTATCAGGACTACTTCTGCACCCCGTTCCGCACAGACCTCTGCCAAGGCGAAGCCCATTTTTCCGGAGGAGAAATTGCCTATGAAGCGTACCGGATCAATTTTTTCGCAGGTTGGACCGGCTGTTATCAGTATTTTTTTTTTAGAGAGTGCGCTGTTGAAAAAAAAATCAATAGTATTTACAATGGTGTCGGGTTCTTCCATGCGCCCTTTGCCTTCGAGGTTGCTGGCGAGATGACCGGTGGTTGGTTCGATGATGTGGTTGCCGTAAGTACGCAATTTTTCCAAATTGTGTTGCGTTGCGGGGTGTGCAAACATATCTAAATCCATTGCCGGAGCAACAAAAACGGGGGCTTTCATAGACAGGTAGGTGGTAATCAGCATGTTGTCGGCAATGCCATTCGCCATTTTGCCGATTGTGGCAGCGGTGGCTGGGGCGATGAGCATCAGGTCTGCCCACAATCCCAAATCTACATGGCTGTGCCACGAGCCGTCGTTTGCCGTGAAAAATTCACTGACAACCGGTTTTTGAGTCAAAGCCGACAAGGTGACGGGCGTAATAAACTCTTTGGCGGCGGGTGTCATGACCACCTGCACTTCCGCTCCTTTTTTGATTAAGGCGCGACACAAATAGGCGGCTTTATAAGCTGCAATACTTCCTGTGATGCCCAAAACAATCTTTTTTCCGTTCAGCATAATTTAGTCTGTTTCGTCTGTGCTTTTAATTATTACGCCTTCCGGCGTAGCAGTCGTCAGCCTGCTGAAAGCAACGCCCGCAACGTGTTGGGATTCCGTTCAAAAGTCGGCGTATTCAGCAGCGCTTCGATGAGAACGTCATTGTCCAATTCTTGGATGGATTTAAATTCGTAGACTTTTGTTTTGGGGCTATCTCCCCCATAATATTTCTTAATAAGATTTTCGTCTTCGGCGGCTTGTTTGGCTACTTGTTTGTCGTCTTTCTTACTTTCTTTGTCTACAACCTCTTGGATATATGAATCGTTAATACTTTCAAGATCAAATCCGGAGGCCAGCACGGAAACTTTGACCTTGTCACCCAACGAATCGTCGGTGTAAATCCCGTGAATGGTATGAATGTTTTTGTCAAACTGCAGCATAAGATCCTCGACATCTTTCATTTCACTTATCAATAATGGATGTGAAGAACTGGAATAAATGACAAATACAATTTTTTTGGCATTATACACATTGCTATTGTTGAGCAACGGGGAATGTAAGGCGTCATCGAAAGCATTGTAAACACGTCCTTCTCCCGATGCATAGCCATTGTTCATCACGGCAATACCACCATTTTTCAAGGTCGTTGCCACATCCGCAAAATCCACGTTTTCAATCCCTTCTATCGTAATCATTTCGGCAATACTTTTGGCGGCAACAGCCAACACGCCATCTGCTTTTTTGTAGGCTTCGACTATGGGCATATTGCCATAAATCTCAATCAATTTCTGGTTATTAATCACCACCAAAGCATCCACGTTTTTGCGCAGTTCTTCCACCCCTCTCAAGGCTTTCAATATTTTAGGTTCGCCTTCCAGCCTGAACGGAATGGTCACAATACCGATGGTCAAAATGTCCATCTCTTTGGCAATTTTGGCTACGACCGGTGCCGCTCCGGTGCCGGTGCCTTTCCCCATACCGGCTGTAATCAGCACCATTTTTGTGCCATCTTCCAGCATCTTTTTGATGTCATCAAGGTTCTCTTCTGCCGCCTCTTTGCCTTTAACGGGATCGGCTCCCGCTCCTAATCCGGTTTTTCCCAACTGTAGTTTCACAGGGATTTTATTTGACAAGAGGGCTTGCTTGTCTGTGTTGCAAAGCGCAAAAGTCACCGCTTTGAGTCCCTCTTCATACATATTTTTCACGGCATTACCGCCACCACCGCCAACACCAATGACTTTAATAATCGCCGGTTGATCTGCGGGGGAAGTTTCAAAAACGAAGCCTCTTAATACATCTTCCATAATTTTGTATGCGTTTTCGTGTTTATAATTTAATCTAAATCAAATAAATTACCTACAAATCCTCTTGTGAGTCGTTCTCCCCAACCCTGCTTTTTTGTTTTTTTCGGCTTTTCAGGTTTGTCAGGCTCTTCAAGTTTTTCAGGTTTTTCAGGTTTTTCAAATATTGGTGCAGCCGGCGCGTTCGTTTCTTCGACCACTTCAACAACCGGCGGCTCTATCGGCCTCACTTCTCCGGCACAATTTTCTTTGCCCGACAGCACTAAGCCGCGTACACACGCTTGAGTTTGGTCGCTGAGGGGTGCCAAATGAACAGGTAATCCGGATTCTGTTGCCAACAGACGATCGAAATCTTTCAGTTGCGCGCCACCACCCGTAAGAATTATTCCGCCTTTTTTCAGGTCAGATTTATACCCTGATTGATGGATTTGATGGATGGTGTTTGCACTGATTTCCAACGCACGTGCTTTAATGATTTTGTTTTCAGTGGTTTCTGTGTCTGCGGGTTCGTCCAATAAGACGCCATTATTTTGTTTAAATTCTTCGATATTCGCTTTGCCTAATGTGGCGAGGTCTTTTGTGATGACATCGCCCCCTAAAGGGATGGTCACTAAAAATTTCAGATAACTGCCTTTGTAGATAGACACGTAGGTAAGTGCTGCACCAATTTCGACCAAAGCAATACCGGACTCTTTTTGTTCGGGCATCAACACGGCTTCGGCAGTTGCCAATGGGGATACAAAAAAGTCAGCGATTTCCACTTGGGTTTTTTCCGACAGAATTTGTTCCAAACGATTGCGTTCTTCGATAAACGGCCGTGCTAACACTAACAGGCAGCGCATTTCAATTTCTTTGCAAAATTCACCTACCGGATACGGCGTCGACACATCGTCTAAATAATATTGTTGGGAAACAATTTTCCAAGTTTCCGGACGGCTCCAACATTCCTTTTCGAGCAAATCCAGCGTTTCTCGCGTCACCGTGCCGTTGATTTCTTTTTTGACAGTATACGGCTCTGTGTGTAACGATTGACCGCCAATGCCGATGTATATTTGTTTAAGTCCTTGAACGAGAAGTGGTTGTCGACTCAAACTATTGACCACCGATTGCACTTTGGTGGTTGCTTCTTCCAATTTGCTGATACGTCCGCGACACATACAATCGCCCAAAGGCAAAACCTCCGTTCCGAGCACTTCCAATTCGCCTAAGCTATTTTTCCGCGCCGCCATCGCCTGCATTTTGGACGTGCCTAAATCTATTGCTGCTACATAACCTTCCATATTCTTATATCGTTTTTTTTTCTTTTTTTGTACACACAACTTGATTTTTATACTTCAAATTGATCATCGAATAGCGATTCCATCCCACTTCATTCAGCCCTTTTTCGTAAAAAAGTTGCAATTTATCCAAATTTTCCTGATAATTTGCAATTTCCCCCAACAAAATGATATGGTCACCCTTTTTTGGAATCAATTCAACATCCATATTGTGCAAAACATTGATTTGCTCGATTTGGTTGTTCCAAAAATTATTATTTTGCAAATATACAACAAATTTATATAATTCCCGCATGGCATACGATTTTTTTACGTTACCGGTTGCAACAGGAACAAATGCTCCAAAATCAGGCGGAATCGGCATAATCGTTCCCCGATCGTCCACATAGTAGTTTTCGGTTTCGGTAATGACACGTAAAACAGGCGTGCGAGGTGTTATTTTGATTTTCACCTTGCCGTTTAGCGTTTTATAAACTTCTGCATCGGCAATAAATGGATTTGCTTCCAACGTTTTTTCGATGGCGTTAGTCCGAATATTCTGACCTGTTTGGCCAATCGGGTTCAACTGTTGGTCAGTAAGGATTTTCAAAATGTTTTTTTCGCTTAGATAATTATTCGCGGACGTACTTTGTATTTCGATTTGCAGCTCCGAGCATGTCTGTTCTGCCTCCGTTTGTCGACTCAGGACAACGACCGCGTGAATCAGATAAGCCGCCAAAACAAGCACAACGCCGATGATTGCAATTTTTTTTATCATGTGTTTGTAAATCTTTGAAGAGTGCAAAGGTACGATTTTTTTTGAAAGTAAGATGAAAAACAGCGCATAAAAAATGGCCTCAAGCTGAGAAAACTTTTGGGCGAGGAAGTGGAGGATTGACAAGAGGTTGCTTTATTGGAAGAAAAACCGTATCTTTGCAGATACAATTTAATAGAATAATGTTGCATGGTATCAACGGCACATATTAGGGAGCTGACTAAACAGACAGAAGGGACAACGCTGGAATTTAAATCCTGCACGGATAAAATTTCCCCGACCGTCTATGAAAGTATTTGCGCTTTTTTGAACAGAGAGGGCGGCGAATTGCTTATTGGCGTAAGCAATGAGGGTGAAATTCTCGGAGTCAACCGGAAATGTGTGGTGGCAGATGCGAAGTCATATCGCAATCTTTAATCCGCAACATAACTGGCTTGAATCCGTTTGGACGAACAAAATATCAACCGGATAGATGTTAGAAACCTGATATTCAGGGAAGTAACGGCTAATCTGCTCATTCATAGAGAATTTTCTCATTCTTTTACATCCAAATTTCTGATTTTTTCCGACAAGGTGATTACCGAAAACTGGACAAAGCCCATGCAGTTCGGATATATTACGCTTGATAATTGGGAAAGCCACACAAAAAATCCACTTATTGCCAAAGTCTTTCGCGAAATGAAATGGGTGGAAGAGTTGGGTTCCGGCAAAAAGAATATCAAAAAGTATGCACCGCTCTATTATGATGATTACCGGATAGAAATAGAGAATAGTGATAAATTTGTCTTTTCAATAACCTATCGGAATCCGGATGAAAAGGGTGCACGACAAATTTCCCATTTTTACTTTCACAGTAGTAGATAGCCCGTAGGGCTTTCATATCAATAGAAAAATAGGTACCCCATCCAACCCCATAGCCCGTAGGGCATACACCAGACGGGTGAA
>BNTP01000078.1 GCA_025996695.1 Bacteroidia bacterium
TATTGTTCTGTCCACACCCAAGAGTTGTCAAGGTAGCCCAAGGCTGTATTGACTATCTTAACGAGGAAACAGGCAAGTTGCCGGACGAGAAAACGGTGTGGAATATCTCATCCGATGTTATCGAATCATTTTTTGGCTATTTCAAAAGTCGCAAATCGCCTAATTCATTGAATGGGATTACCAAGCAGGTTTTGATCTTACCGCTTCGGACAAAAATTGATGTGACCACCGGCCTGTCCAACATCAACTTCAAGAGTGCCTTAGAAAATGTTTTTCTGAAAGATTTAGATGCATGGAAAGCAGAGAATCTGACTGATCATCAGGCAGTTATGAGAAGAAAAAAGATGGCGGCATAGGAATAATGCGAAGCCGTTTGAACACCCTACCCGTAGGGATGCTACACTCCCCTCTCCTTGAGGAGAGGGGTCGGGGGTGAGGCTGCTTTCTACCGAGCGATGCAATCCTAACGGATTGCCAGGGCAAAATAATGAACAATGAACAACGAATAATGAAAGAAAAAAGAGAGAGAATAAATTAATAATTAAAAAAAATGAAAAAGAAAGAAATTTGTTTTAGCCTGCTCAGCCTGGTGGCTTTGAGCAGCAGTTGTGCAACCGATTTGTATCAAAGCAATCCGTTGCAGAGTAGTGGGAGGGAGATTTCCTTCAAGACGTTCGCGGACAAACAGCTCCGCGCGAGTGTAACCACCGCAGGAGCGATGACTTCGTTCACCACCTCGGCATGGAGCCATCCTGCAGGTAGTGCTTATGATGGTTATGTGCTGAATGGCGTGACTGTAACACGTGGCGAAGCGGATGGTGCAGGTGTCAACAATTGGGACTATTTCCCGAAAGCCAGCTGGCCGGCAAGAGACTCCGTGGATTTCTTCGCTTACTCGCCAGCGTCAAGTGTGAATGTGACAGCCGGTTTGAAAAAGAATGTGACCACAGTCCCGACGCCTCCTGTCGCCGGTCCCGAGATTGAATACACCGTGCCGGGATGGAACGGCGTTGACCAACAAGAGGATTTCATGGTGACTAAAAGTGTGGATTTGACTTTTGCAAGCAGTCCTATCGTGCAATTAAATTTCAAGCACGCGCTGTCGCGGATTGTTTTCAAGGCTCAGAATCAGAACAAAAACAAGACGTATGTGATTAAAGAACTGGCTTTGAGTAAGTTGAAATCGAAGGGAACACTCAACCTGCTCGATTCGGTACCGAATGCAGCAGATCCATTTGCGCATGTTTCGGGAGCATACGATGTTGCTTGGAAAGCACAACACGATTCGGTTACATACAAAGTGGACCTTGGAAGCACGAATGTGCTTGTGCCTTACGGCACCGGCTCTGCGAGTAGCGATTATACCGCGATTACCAATGCGAGTAACGGCTTGATGGTGCTGCCGCAAGAAACTGTGTTGGGAGCCTTCACCGGCAGCACGCCGGAATATGGCACGGTTGCCGAAATAGCCGCTACTCCGGCGGATGCTTCCTATTTATATGCCACCATTGCCGAAGTGGATTATCTCACCAACGACACGGTGAATAAGCGTCAGGTAGTTTTCCGTCTGCATGACCCCGCGAATAAAGCGCAAGGCATCGTGTTTGAAGCGGGTCGTCAATATACGTTCTTGCTGACGCTGGGCTTGGACGGCGAAGAGATCGTGTTCTCTATTCCGACGGTGACGGCGTTTAAGCCGCTTGCTGATATAGATTTGCCGGAACCAACACCTTGGAAATGCGGCGACCTGATAAAAGGCTATCCTACGGCGAATTACGCAAATACAACCGACAACTTAAATAAAGTTTGCTGGACAACGAGAAATATTGCCGAAATCACGCCAAATGCAATCACCGCATATCCAGGAAAATTAACGGGCGAACGAGGATACTATTACCCGTACGATGAAATCGCGGACGCTTGTGCTGCACTTGGAGCGGAATGGTCCGTTCCGAGCTTCGATTGGATCGCGCTTTCGAACGCATTCGCGAGCCTTGCCGACGGTTTAGGAATGGGACGAACGACCGCGCAATTGCAGTCGGATTGGATTGGTGGTGTCGGTTTCGGCGGGAAGTTCGATGCTGCCGGTGTTGAGAGCGGTTGGGATGTAAAACACTATTGGTGGCGCTACTATCCGGCTAATAGCGGGTATGAAACGTCGATTATGACCGATTTTGGATCGTTCGGCTCGGTGGATTATACCGGACAAAAAGTAACGTTGCGGTGCACGCGCGCTTTGTAGTTGTCTGAATTGTGATTCGTGCGATTTTGTGATGGGCTATGATTTTTTAGAGAATCATAGCCCGTCATGTAATCATTTGTCATCACGGTTCACTGACCCCAGTCCTAATTCAAAACACAAAACGACCTCGCAAGACAATTGGCAACCTGCAGAATTGCCGATTATTGACAAAAATTGTCCGATTGAAAAATAATTTGCCATTTTCCAATGATTTTTGATTTTTTTGTTGTATTTTTGTACGCTCATATTTAAAGATATACAACATGCAATTAACTGCAAGATTAGTACAAATTCTTCCTGTGGTAACAGGACAAGGTGCAAACGGCGAATGGCGTCGCCAAGAGTTTATAGTGGAAACGGACGGCCAATATCCCAAAAAAGTCTGCTTTGGTTTCTTCGGCGACCGTATCAATGTGAACCAATACCCAGTCGGGTCGATGCTGGCAGTGGATTTTGACCTCGAAAGCCGACAGGGCACTCAAGGCGGCGACCGCTGGTTTACCTCTGCACGTGCTTGGAAAGTGGAACCCGCAGGCGCTGCTCCACAGCAATTTGCGCCCTCTGCTCCAAGCTATGGTGCTCCGCAACCGGCGGCGGCTCCATCTTATGGTGCACCTCAACCGGCAGCTCCGGCTTACAGTGCTCCACAACCGGCGGCAGATCCATTGGATCAGACTGCGGCGGCTTCGGAAAATTCAACGGACGACCTGCCCTTTTAATGTGAATGGATGACGGAGCAGCGAGCGGACACATCTTCCCTGCCTTTCCTGAGTCTGGTTGCGAAGGACTTAATTGATCGCTTCGGCACTGATTTATCGGATGTTACGGTCGTGTTTCCGAATATCCGCGCAGGTTTGTTTTTCAATAATTATCTGTACAAAGAGGCGCAAAAGCCTTTGTGGGCACCACGTTACACGTCCATCGAAAATTTGTTTGAACAGGCATCCGACTTGCAGAAAGGCGATAGTATTCAGTTGATTGTCGAGCTGTATGCCGTTTACATTCAGGTGCTTAATGCGCACTCTGCGGAACCGGCGAAAGAATCGATCGACGAATTTTTCTTTTTTGGAGAGGTGCTCCTCAACGATTTTGACGATATCGACAAAAATTTGGTGAATGCTCGGGCGTTGTTTAGTAATTTGCAAGATTTGGACGAGTTGCGTGACGATTTTGCACATCTGTCCGAAGCCCAAAAAGAGGCATTGAAACGCCGTTTCCAACATTTTGTGGGCGACACTAAGCTGAAAAATGCGTTTCAGAACATCTGGAATATTTTGGGCGAAGTTTACACCAAATTCAAACAAAAACTTCAAACGGAAAACATCGCCTATCCGGGCATGCTGATGCGCGACGTGATTGAAAATGATCCTCATCGCGCGCTTGACCCGCAATCCCCTGACAGTCAGCCTCATTATGTATTTGTTGGATTTAATGTTTTGAGCAAGTGCGAAGAGCAACTTTTCAAACGCCTAAAACCACAATCCTCGTTTTATTGGGACTACGATAAATATTATCTCGAAACAGAGGCCGGGAAATTTATCAGTCAAAACAGAACCAAATTCGGCGATGCATTGAAAGACCAGCACGATTTTGATTCCTTTGTTCAATCGTCCAAAAAAATCACATTTTTGGCATCGCCATCAGAAAGTGCACAAGCGGCTGTGATTCCCGATTGGATTGAGGCATTGAATCAGTCGCCCTCGTTCACAGAGCCTAATTCGGCGATTGTGTTGTGCAATGAAAAATTATTGCCAACCGTGATGCACGCCATTCCGCCCACAAAAGTGGAAAATGTCAATATCACGATGGGATTTCCCATCACACAAACCGCCATTTGCAGTTTTTTGCAGGTGGTGGCGGAGTTGCACACCAAAGGCTATCGCGTCGGCGACCAAACGTTCTATTACAAATATGTGCTGCCGGTGTTGCAACATCCCTACACGACGTTGATTTTTCCGGAAGCGGGCGCATTAGCAAAAACAATCGTCAAAGAGAAACAGTTTTTCATTGCTGCGTGTAGAGGCGAGGCATGTTCCGGCTCTACAATCGACCATTTGTTGTTCAAATCCTTGCCCGACACGCTCGCTTTAGCAGAATATTTGCTGGAACTCATTCAAGCCATTGGGCAAAAACATGAAAAAGAAACATCTGAAGCAGACACCTACACCGGATTGCATCAAGAGTCGATTTTTCGAGCCTACCAGGTCATCAATCGGCTCTACGGCATCATGAGGGTCAGTAAAAAGTCGATGCAAAAGGAAACTTTCCTTCGGTTGCTACGCAAATTATTGGCCACGGTGCAGATTCCATTTCATGGCGAACCGGTCAAAGGGTTGCAAATCATGGGTGTGCTCGAAACGCGTACTTTGGATTTCAAAAATCTGCTGATGCTGAATGTTAACGAAGGTTTTATGCCCGGCACAACCAGCGAAAACACGTTTGTGCCGCAGTTTCTACGAGAACATTTCGGCATGAGTACCATCGATCATCAGGATTCGATTTATGCTTACTATTTTTATCGCCTCATCCAGCGGGCCGAAAACATCACGCTGGTTTACAACACCGACAAAACGCAAACGGGCAAATCGGAAATCAGCCGTTTTTTGTTACAGCTACTTGTCGACCAAAAATTGAAAGAGAATATCCAACGTTTTTCATTGCAGGCAGCCATCAAACCACGTCAAACAGAGGCTATTACGGTCAAAAAAACGCCGGAAATCTTGGAGGCTCTGCGAAATCGCTTCGATGCCAACGCTTATCCGCCGCGACTGCTTTCGCCCACAGCCCTAAGCACCTCTATCGATTGCAGTTACCGTTTTTATTTGGAATATGTCAAGGGGCTGCGCGAAAAAAACGAATTGGTGGACGAGCTCGACAATTCCGTGTTTGGAAATATTTTTCATCGTGCGGCGGAATATTTGTACACGAGTTGTGGGGGAGTGCGGCCATTATTTATAAACGATACGCTTATCAACTCTAAAAATCGCTTAGCTGAAAGTCAAATTGACCTGTCGGACCTTGTTCCTACACAAAGCGGTAGCGTTTATTTTTATGACAAAGGTACGGATAATAATTCAAAAAACCAAATAAATAAAGAATTTTCTGCTCGTCTTATTACCGGCGAATACCTCGATGAATTTTTGAAACAGCCCTACCTCATTGAAAAATTGGTGTTTGATGCCTTCAAAGAAGAGTATTTCAATAAACGAGAAGTGCACAAAGCGGATTTTAACGGCGAGCAACTCATCAACTTTCATGTGGTGGTTGAGATGATGAAACGGTTGATCCGGTTCGACCGACAACGCACTCCTTTCACTATTCGTGGCTTGGAATATCCTATCGCAGAGGATTTTACGTTACCTGACCGCAATATGACATTGAAAATCGGCGGCATCATCGATCGCTTGGATGAAAAAGACGGCACGCTCTACATTGTAGATTACAAAACGGGAGCGAATACCAAAGAAATTAAGTCTATTGACGAGCTTTTTGAACCCAAAGCCAATCGTGCGGCGCATATTTTTCAGACATTCGTTTACGCGTCGGCTCTGCTTCAAGAAAGAGAGTCCCGCCTGCACGGAGAGGACAGCATGCCGGTCGTGCCCCAACTGCTCTATATCCGTCAAGCACACAAAGGCGACTACTCGTCCACCGTGCTTGTAAACAAAGAACCCATCGCCGATTTTCGCAATTTGCAATTAGACTTTAATGCCTTGTTGTTGAACAAAATCGACGATTTATTCAACCCTGAAATTCCTTTCACGCAAACCGAAATTCCCCAAAATTGCGAATACTGCCCTTTTAGAGAGCTTTGTAATCGGTGATTTGTCTGAACTTTATCCACAGAGTATGGACAAACTTGAAGGGGTTGTTTCGCATCTACATTTTCTATTTATCAAAAAGAAGCACTGACTCCCGGCGAGTCAGTGCCCTTCTTCAATAGTTATGGTTTGTTCGTTTATCCTGATAGGGGTTTCGTCGGGAAACCTCTATCGGAATGGTGCATCGGCGAATGTATCAATCTATCGGGAGGGCCATCTTATAACCGCCCCACGCAAACCGTGGTTTGTAGATAAGCGTTATCCAGCACGGTGTCCTCTCGCGCAGCGCATCCCGCCGGAACATATGTGGTCGACATGTGGCTTTGCTTGCCGTTGGCGTCGAAGTACCTATCACGTAGCAGGAAGCGTTTACTAGCCGTGTATTCAAGCATGTCAATCCCCCGCCCATTGCCAGACTGATAGACAGCGAGGCATATTTCATCGGGGCTAGGGCAAACCATTGCGATGTCTCTACATTTGTCTAGTGCAGCGACCACATTAGTGATGCCGTTGATCACCCGCCAGCGTGTACCTGGCGAGTCCACGTATTGTTGCGCGGATGTCCCGAATTTCAGGGCGCACTTCTCAGCACCGGTTCCGTTATGTTCTTTATCGACCGTTCGGAGAAGATTGTAATCGGGTGGGGTTAATGCGCCAGCGACGGAGCTAGTGGCAGCGGGGACGGTGGCTTGGATGACGACATTCCCGCCGTTGGTATACGTTGGTGCGTACGTGGTCGTAATCCCCCCGGTCGACGCGGTGGCCGTTCCGCTCACGTTAATTGTGCCCACACTTGCGAGGGACTGTGCCGTGGTGGGCGGTCCAGGCATGGTCATAATTCGTGTGGCCTCTGCGGTCACACGTCCATATGCATCAGTCGTCATATACGGCACGCTAAAAGTTCCGCTATACGCCAGCGTGGCGTTTGAATCCGGGCCGTATTTGCCTGCCGTGCCCTTAGACGGCATTTGCGCATCCGCGATTATGCCTGCCAGCTTGCTTGTCGGCACGTCATTAGGCATTCTCTCCGTATGCGTGGTAGCGGATGTGACACGACCTTTCAAATCCGTAGCGAAGCCGGAAACAGAGAACGTTTCACCCATCGCAGGCGTCAATGCAGTCGTCGAGTTTGTTCCCCACGTGCCGTTTGCAACACCACTGTTCGCCAGCGTAGCGCCAAACGACCCAATATCAAGATTGGCAGAGGTAACGGTCACATCGCCCGTCAAAGCAAATGAGCTCGCCCGGTTCAACTTAACAGCCAAAGAGTCGGACACAATCTTTACCGATGGCGCCAGCGTCGTGCTGCCACCGGTAAGTACCGTCGACACCTGCGTCGGATGCACGTGGTCACCTCGCGAATATGCTGCTACCGGGCCTGGTGCTGCGGTTCCATTAGCTAGTGGATTCGTAGCGGACGGATCATTTTTTGTTGCGCCGGTCGCGATACCGTCCAATTTGGTTCTATCGGTACCGGCACTCAATGCCGTAGCTGTGGCTGCGTTACCCGTCGTGCTCTGATTCAGGGTAGGTATATCTGTTGCGAGCAACGCACGGAATGTTGGAGGGCCATTAGTCGTGTTTGGATATATAAGTACGAATTTCGGTGTTTTCGTAGGGAATTGGGGGTCCTTCAAGAAAGTTTTCACGCCATTCAGCGTCTGATCTTTTGTCAGCGTAGAATCACGGAACGCCAGCAAGGCGTCTGAGGTTATACCTTTTGCAGTCGCATAGACCTGAGCTTCCGTTGCCACCGTTGTTTGGGTGAGTGGGGTAATGCCGGTCACCGCTGTATTTCTCGAAGATACCGTCGGCGAACTGGAGAACGTGGCAGTACCGGAGAAAGTGGCATTGCCACTAGCAGACAGAGTACCTGACGCCTGCAATGTACCGTCGAACGTCTTAGCCCCGCCCATCGCCATGTCTTGCTTGCGTACAGTATCGCGGAATCCGTCAGTTTGTTTTCTTATTGAGTTATAAACCTGTGCTTCCGTCGCTATAGCTCTCGTGCCGGCGGCAACGGTAATCGCAGCGGTTTTCTCAGGCACCGTCGGTGAGGTGGTAAATTGCGTCGCTGAGGCTGAGGTGAAATAGGCAGCTCCGCTCACGGTGGTTGCTCCACTAAGGGTGGTTGTACCGGCAAGGGTGGTTGTATCATTATGTGTGGTCGTTCCGGAAACTGTGACACTATTAGAAAACGTTTTGTTTCCGGCTAATGTCTGTGGTTTTTCAACATCGAGTCACGAACAGCATTGACAGCAGCATCGGTTGCCAAAGCCGTCGAGCTATTACCTGAATTTGCCTTAGCCGGTACCACCGGGGCTAATTTAAATGTCTTGATGCCGTCAAGTGTCTGATTCATTCGATAAGTTGAATCGCGGAAGTTATACAACGCTGTCGGTATCGTGTTTTTTCGCCGTATTGAAGACCTGTGCTTCCGTGGCATAGTTGGTGGTGCCGGTAGCGACGGTAATTGCCATGCTTTTGCCGGGTACATACGGATGGGTATCGAATGTTTAAGTGCCTTTAAGCGTCTGCATTTTGTTATAAACCGAGTCACGGAAAGGATTCAAAGCGTTGCTTGCGGTGTTTTGAGCAAGGACAACCTGGGCTTCTGTTGCTACAAGCGTACCATTGTTAATTGCGGCCACTGTTTTTGTTGGAACAGCTATCGCACTGGTGAAAGTGGCGCCTGTAAGGTTAGCTTTCAGGTATACCTGCGCTTCCGTCGCTACAGCAGTGCCGCTAGTACCCGCGCCGACAGTCTTGTTCGGGACTACAGGAGCTGCGAAGAAAGTGGTCGTGCCACTGAAAGTTTTGTTGCCCGCCAAAGTCTGCGCTTTTGTGTAAACAGAGTCACGGAATGCGTTCAAGGTGGTTGACCCTAGACTGCTTCTATTTCTGATAGAGTCAAGAAGTGCCCGACCCTGAGCCGCCGACAAGGCGTTCACTGCTGAACTTGATGTCAAAATGTTTTCGACAAGGACGAAATTGGCGCCGGAGGCTATTCCGGCCAATTTGGAACTGTCCATACCATAAGCCAGCTTCTTCGCTTTCGCGGCGATTTGGCTCGGGTCAATCGGTCCGCTGGGACTACCGTTGCCCACCGGTTTCCAACGTTTGACTCCTCCGTCAATGAGGAGGATGTAAACCGTAGCATCACTAATCCGGTAGTACATCGTTCCTTCTGAGGCCGAAGTGGTATCCGGCAATACCTGTACTCGTGGCAGGAGTAACCCGCCTGATGCGCCGTCCAGTTCCAGGACGGCTCCCGTTGTCACCGGTGTCGTCGGATCGCCACCAATTTTCACTTGTGCTGTGCCTAATGTCCACAGACCGGCGCTCAACAGCACTGCTGCAGAGATGAAAAGTATCCTTCTCCTC
>BNTP01000079.1 GCA_025996695.1 Bacteroidia bacterium
ACGGAATGTCAATCGTTTTTATTTCATTGTTCAACACAAAACGCTGTGCCGATAATTTTTTCTCGTCTTTGAAGATTTCATACAGCACATACACCGATTTCTTTAACGTGCCATAGCGAATCGTCGCTTTTTCGCCAACCGCACAGACCATTTCCTCCGGCGTTTTCAAAATTTGATATGTCGGAATCGGCGGCTGTACTTCGGGGATGGAATCGCCTATTTGGAGGTACGTTTGCGCATTTTGCGTATCGCCATTGGTGTCGGTCGCGGTCATTTCCACATTGTAAACGTAACGAACAGGGAAATTTTTCAAATCTCTCGGTGCTTTTTCGGCAGGGAATTGAAGGACAAATTTGCCGTCGGAATCCGTTTGCAACACGCCTGAAAAAATTATCTGTGGGGCGGCACGGGGTATCTCCACTGCGGAGCGGCCCCTCCACCCCACCCCTACGGTCGACATGCGCCAATGATTTTGACGCGTCACCGTATACACGACGGTCGTTTGCTGCAAATTGATGCCGGAAAAGCTTTGCGCAATGCCCGTCACCGTAACAGTATCCCCAAAGCGATACGTTTTTTCATTCTTGTCGAAGTGAATATCAAACGTTGGCCGCTTGTATTCTTCCACACGAACGTTTGTCCAACCGCCGTCAGCATTGGATTGAATGGTAAAACTGCCTGTCTTTCCGCCAGCCGGAAGTTGAAATTCGCCTGCAAACGAACCGTAGCCATTGGTTTTCACTTCTTGCTCGGCAACCGTCTTGTAATCGGCGTCCCTTAATGTCAATGTGTAGGTTTTATTGGGAACTACCTGCTGTTTTTTCTCGTCGCTGATGTAGGCGATGCCCTTAAATTGAATCGTTTGCCCGGGTCGGTAAATGCCTCTGTCGGTGAACAGCTGCAGTTGGACGTTGTCAGCGGTGTTTGTAGGCGTGTAAGTCGAAATCCAAGGCAGCGAAGATGTGACCAACGCCGTGTCGGTGTCGATGGACACATTATAAAAGGTCACTTTTTTGACATTTTCTTTGGATGCCAAGCCCAATTTGTTGGTCGTTTCGGACAGCGATTTGTCTACTTGCAACACGCGATTGTTACTTTTGTAGAAATTTACACGCGCTCCTTCGATGGGTTTTCCGGACAAGCGGTCGGTTACTAAAATTTCCCAATTCTTTCCCACAACACGCGCCACGGTCGCCAAACGGCTCACGGAAAATTGCTGATTGGCAATATATTTTTTGTTTTTTGCATCAAAAATCACGTATTCATAATTGCCTAAGTCTTTGATTGGCAAGCTAATAGTGGTGTCTGATTGTAAATACGGAAATTTGTTGTCTAAATTAATTGTCTTTCGTTCAACGAGTTGGCCTTTTTTTTGATATTGCCCGTTTCGCGTCCAATTGTTGGGATACACGGCAACAGATGCTGCTATTTTGTAAATTTCAACTGCCAATTGGCTGATATTTCGGGAGTGGACTTCCAGATTGAGGTTGTGACCGGGGTAAATCACGTTTTCTGCGGCAATAGACGCCTGTGGGCTTGTCATGTCCGTCAATAGATTTTTTAGTAGTCCGATACGCGTGTAATTGGGGTATTGTTTTATGCCGGCTAAACAGATTTCGTAAGCTTTCGCCAAATGACCGTCATTGCGTTGCGGACTTCGATCTACAATCGCATTCACAACATGCTGATAATAAGCCGCTTGGCGGTATAAAACCTCGACGACAAAGTCATTTTTTTGATAAATTTGTTGCAAAGAATCCAGCGCTTGGATGTAAAATCGGTCACTTTCATCAGAATTTTCAATTCTGTGAAGAAAATCCAACCGATCTAATTGCACTATCAACAAGGCGCGCAGGTGCTTTGTGTCCGTGCGACGAAAATCAATCCAATTTTGATACAGTTCCCCAATTTTTGCTTGATTGTTGTTTTGTCTACCCAATCGCTGAATGGCACGTTGCACCAATACGTCGTACATCGTCCCTTCAAAAACCGTCGTATCTGTTTGGTTTGTAAGCAATTGCTTATAGGAAGAAGCCGGCGTAGCTTGCAATTCGCGAGCCGGTTGAATGGACTTTAACCACAATTCTGTTACCTTAGCATCACGTTCTTGTCGCGAAAGCGGTGTTGACGAATTGCTGTAAAATTCGGCTAACAACGAATAGAGCACAGCCTGCTCAACTGTGTTTTTGTCGGCTTCGGCAAATTGCTCCAGCGCGGTCAATTTGTCCGTGATTTCCGTTCGGTCAATGGCAGCCCTGTATTTCAATTGATAAATCATCGCTTTGATTAACTCCGGACTGTTGCCCGAGTTCAAAGCCTCTGCCTGTATTTTCTCCACCACAGCACCCGCCGATTTAGGAAGTGACTGTGCCTCAAACGCTTCAACCTCTTTCCATTGTGCATCATTTGTTTGTGCCTGTCCGGCAAACGTCGCCACCAGCAACCAACATCCAATCAATAATCGTTTCATATATTGTCAAATTTAGACTATCTACTTTTGGACAAAGGTACGAAAAATATTTTACAAGCGGTTAATCGTTATTGTTATTCAGGGCCACCGCATCAAAATTCTGTGATTTTGGGATCATCTGCTACGCCGGAAGGTGTAAAATTATATGATTGCGGAGAATCATATTTTGAATTGTGCCCCAGCTCAAAAAAAGTAATAAAAAGTTGCTCTGAATTAAAATTTAGCGTAACTTTGCGCCGCTTGTGAAGCAGAGCTTAAACGGACTTCGGCTCTGTTGTAACATCAAGAAGTGAATTTGGCATTTTTAGAAGTCCCTTATATTTGCGATTATGAACAAACAAGAAGTAATGGATAAAATCCAAAGCATATTCAGAACGGTGCTGAAACACGATGATTTGATTTTGACGGAGAATCTGTCGGCAAATGATGTTCAGGGTTGGGATTCTTTGTCACACATGTTATTGATATCAGAAATAGAGTCGGCGCTTAATATCAAATTCAAATTGAAAGATCTCAACAAAATGAAGCAAGTGGGGGATTTGGTTGACATCGTTCTCTCTAAATTGTCTTAAAAAATGCTTTTCAACTCCCTGCCTTTTTTCATATTTTTTGTCGTCGTCTTTTTTTTGTATTATTTTGTATTCAAAGAAAAGACCAAATCGCAAAACGTCTTGCTGTTAGTGGCCAATTATTTCTTCTATGCGTGGGTAGATTGGCGACTTTTGCCCTTGCTGATTGTTTCGACACTCATTTTCTATGGGTTAGGGATTGCTATTTTTAACACAAATAACGAAAAAAGGAAAAGTTTATTCTGCACATTAGGAGTGGTTTTTGGACTTGGCGTGTTGGGCTATTTCAAATATGTCAACTTTTTTATTACTTCATTGAGCGATTTATTTGAAAGTTTAGGTCTGCACACCAATTGGCACACTTTCAAAATTTTAGTGCCAATAGGAATTAGCTTCTACACATTCCGATTGTTGAGTTATGTCCTTGACATCCATCGGGAAGAGTGTGAGCCGACGCGCAACTTTGTGGCATTTGCGACTTATGTGGCATTCTTTCCTTGCATCCTCTCCGGCCCCATCGATCGCCCCAACAAACTCATTCCGCAGATAGAAACCAAACGCATCTTTAATTATTCATTAGCAACAGATGGTCTGCGACAAATCCTTTGGGGATTATTCAAAAAAATGGTTATTGCGGATAATTGTGCCGGAGTGGTTGATCGTATTTGGGAAAATTACACAGACCATTCAGGCAGTACACTCGCTTTGGGTGCCATACTTTGTTCCATTCAGGTGTATGCTGATTTTTCGGGTTACACAGACATGGCCATTGGCATCGGCAAATTGTTGGGATTTCGCCTGACAAAGAATTTCAATTACCCGTTTTTTTCAAAAAATATTGCCGACTATTGGAAAAAATGGCACATTTCTTTAACTTCCTGGTTGACCGACTATGTGTTCACGCCGCTGAATTTCACTTTTAGAAAACTAAAAAAATGGGGCGTCATCTTAGCTGTTCTCGTTAATTTTACACTTGTTGGACTTTGGCACGGAGCGAATTGGAATTTCGTCGCTTTTGGGGTGTTTCATGGATTGTTATACATTCCGTTGATTCTGTCCGGAGTTCTGTCTAAGGAAGTGAAAATAGAAACCGGAAAGTGGGGTCTGCCTCAGTTGAAAGATTTCTGCCAAATGCTGTTGACCTTCTTTTTGGTTGTCATCGGAGGTATTATTTTTAAGTCCGGCAGCATAGCTGAAGCATGGCATTTTGTGGCAAGGCTATTTTCTTTTCCATTTTTTTCTATCCCGGTCGGTCTACCACGAGTTACATTGTATGCCTCCGTATTTTCGGTAGTACTAATCATCGTTGAATGGATCGGTCGCCACAACGACTATACATTAGAGCGAATACCCATCAAAAGTGGCCTGCTCCGTTTGGTCTTGTATGCCATCATTGTCGGCACAATTATCGTCTACGGCAATAAGGGTGGCGCATTTATTTACTTTCAATTTTAATCAGACACGATGCATAAGTTTATATTAAAAATAGCGCAGTTTTTTTTAGTTTGCTTCTGTTTTATTGCGATAGGATTTTTTCTACCGCCAACACCGCGTGCTAAAACTTCCCTGTTGTTTGGCGAAGTAAGAAAAGATTCACTGTTAAAGAACGTCAAAACCCCTCGAGTCATTTTTGTGGGCGATTCAAATGTTAGCTTCGGGTTAAATGGTCAAATTATCAAAGATTCATTGGGCATTTATCCGATCAACACTACAATACATTTCAGCATTGGTCTGCAATACATGTTCAAACACACTTTGCCTTATATAAAATCGGGCGATGTGGTTATTCTTCCTTTGATATACGGTTTTTATCTCGATACTTATGATAAAACTTCGGAAGAATTGTTCAGAATGGTAATGGATGTGGACAAAAATAATTTGAAATACCTAAATAAAGAGCAAATTTTGCATCTCATTCCATATATTCCCAAATATGCTCTCACGAAATTTGATCCGTTTGAATACGTCGGGTTTATCAATAATAAATGGTATGAGGTAACTTCATTCAATGAATTTGGAGATGTTACCGCCCATTGGAATGAGGGCAATCAATACGTAGCTCCTATGCCTCCGATGTCAGGTTCAATAAATCCGGCTGTGATAAATGGCATCAAAGAATTTGAACAAGAGGTAGTGAAAAAAGGAGGTTCGGTTTTCCTTTCATATCCCTGCCCGCAAGACGCCACATTTCGCAATTCTGTTGATATCATCAATGCCATTCAACAGGCTCTTGAAGCCAATTTTAATGTCTTGGGAACTCCTCAAAGATACATCATGCCTGATTCGCTATTGTTCAATGCGCCGTATCATCTAAATAAAAAAGGAGCAGACCGGAGAACCAAATTGTTAATAGAGGATTGGAAATTAGTTAAAAGATAAACTTATGCTATTCAACTCTTCGGAATTTGTCATTTTCTTTGCTACGCTGTTTGCGCTGTATTATTTCATATTCAAAGAAAAAACCAAGTCGCAAAACATCTTGCTGTTAGTGGCGAGCTACTTCTTTTATGCCTGCGCCGATTGGAAACTTCTGCCCTTGCTGATTGCCGCTACGCTGGTGTATTATGGCTTAGGATTAGCGATTTTTAAGACAGTGGGGTCGCGGCGAGCTACGACGCTTTCGACACTTGGCGTGGTGTTTGGTATTGCCGTGCTGGGTTATTTCAAATACACCAACTTTTTTATCTCGTCGTTTCAAACCTTGTTTGAGAGTCTGGGGTTGCACACCAATTGGCACACATTCAAAATCATTGTGCCCATTGGAATCAGCTTTTATACCTTCCGTCTGTTGAGTTATGTGATTGACATCAGTCGGGGAAAATATGAGCCTGCACGCGACTTGGTGGCGTTTGCTACTTACGTCGCGTTTTTTCCGTGCATTCTCTCGGGGCCGATTGACCGCCCCAACACGCTCATTCCGCAATTGCAAAAAAAACGCATTTTTGATTATGCGTTAGCCACTGACGGATTGCGCCAAATCCTTTGGGGGATGTTCAAAAAGATGGTCATCGCCGATAATTGTGCCGCGATGACCGGCATTGGGGCTGATTACATGAATTGTTCGGGAAGTACGCTCCTGCTGGGAACGCTCCTCTACACACTTCAAATGTATGCCGACTTCTCTGGCTATACGGATATGGTGATTGGCGTAGGCAAATTGTTGGGTTTTCAGCTGACTAAAAACTTTGCCTGTCCGCTTTTTGCACAAAACATTGCCGATTATTGGCGCAAGTGGCATATTTCGTTGACTTCCTGGTTGACAGACTATGTGTTTATGCCCTTAAACATAAAATGGCGCGATTGGGGCAACTGGGGCATGGCTTTGTCCATCATCATCACCTTTGTGTTAATCGGCTCGTGGCATGGTGCGAGTTGGACATTTGTGATTTTTGGTTTATATCACGGACTGCTCTATGTCCCGTTGATTTTATCCGGCGGCATGTTCAAGAAAACGAAGATAGAAACCGGTAAATGGGGATTCCCGAAGCTGAAAACATTGGCTAAAATGCTGTTGACATTCTTCCTTGTGTCATTTGGCTTGATTCTTTTTCGGGCGGATAGCCTCACGCAGGCATGGAATTATTTGGGACGGATATTTTCTGCATCCTTATTTGCCATTCCGGCGATTTCAGAAATGCAAGATAAATTGATTATGTCTTTTTTCATAGCGATTCTATTGTTGGTCGATTGGGTGAATCGGGATAAGCAGCACGGGTTACAAATGGATAACATCAAATCGTCTGTTGTGAAATGGCTCATTTATTTTTCGCTTATTGTGATAATTTGGGCTTTTGGCGGCTCTCAGGAGAGATTTATTTATTTTCAATTCTAATCTAATTTGACGACAGATATGAAGATCTTTATGATGAAAGTTTTATTTTTTGCAACTCTCTTGCTTGCCGGTGCTTTTGCTATAGATTTTATGTTAGAAAAAGGATTAAAGAAAACGGGAACAGGGGAATTTTCCACATGGAACGCTATTTTTTCTTCAAACATAAATGCTGATGCCATCATTTTAGGCAGTTCCAGAGCCTTGGTTCAGATTGACCCCGAAATTTTGGATACTACCTTGCATGTCAATGCTTATAATTTGGGGATGGATGGCTACCCGTTTAGTATGCAATATGTTAGATATAAGATTTTTGAAAAATACAATAAAAAACCAAAATTGATTATACAAAATGTTGATTTCATGACTCTTTTTCGAGGAACGCCAATCAATAAAGTGCAATTTGCGCCTTATATGCACGAAGATGTACTGAAAAAAGAATTAGAAGCAATGGGAATTTCTGAAACCGAACGGCATGTTCCGGCTTCGTCTTATTATTCGGAATACGCGACGATAGTGAAGGGGGTGAGTGAATTTTTTAACCTGAAGCATTTTCCAAGTGAACGCTACAAAGGCTATTTTGGGCAAGACAAAACTTGGGATGGGGTGGACTTCCAAAAACGATTAGCCCAAGACAGCATCGTTGCCGAAAAAAATCCGGAAATAGTGAACTTATTTGATTCTTTTTTGAAGGAATGTGAAGCGAGTGGCGTTCAGATGGTGTTGGTGTTTTCGCCCCAATACATTAAAATGACGGAATTTACAAAGAATCGCGACACAGAAATGCAACTATATCGTTCTTTTGCAGAAAAATACAACATCCAATTTTTGGATTATTCCGATGACCCATTATGCTACGACACAACTTATTTTTACAATGCGATGCACCTGAACAAAAAGGGGGCAGAATTATTTTCATTGAAATTAGCAAAGGATATTGAAATTCAACAATGAAAGCTCGCGCCCGGCATCTCTACCTCTGCAAGTGGGTTAAAATCAGTCATCGTCGGAATAGAGAACGCAATCTCGGCGCCGTCCAAACCCGGCGTCAACAAAAATGTATATTGTCGGCCGGCTTCAACCACGATGCCTTGCGCTCTGTTCGCAGGGTCATGCAGGCGGAAAACAACTTGGCGCGTATTGACGGTGTCATTCGTGAGGTAATCCACTTCTGCAACAGTCGCGTACAAATAGGAAGCATAAGGAAATTTCTCTCTCACTACTCTGCAACGGGTTGCTTTGATACAAGTCGGTTGCGCAACTGCTGCTCAAAGCTACCAGGCCGAGCAGGCTAAAAAACAATTGTTTTTTTCGCATGTTTTCTAATTTTTAATTTTTAAATATTCTCGTCGCCGTTTGGGCTGAAAGCCCGATAATCACTAGCGTAGGGCAACGCCCAGTCGTGTTCGGAAGATTTTTATTTCTTAAATTTTTTAAGGATATATGCGATTTTTCACCTCCAAAAGGAGAAAAATATAGATAAATCGGCATCATCATTGTTAAAAGATGTTTCATGATAAAGCTATTTCTTAATAAAAATTTTCTTCCGAACACGACTGGGCAACGCCCTACTATTGATTATCGGGCTTTCAGCCCTTGGCTTCGTCCCGCAGGGTAGGGATGTGCATAACCATAGGTGGGTGTAGCCGAAGCCCCGAGCGAAATCGACGGGGGCAGCGAAACCTACGGGAAAAGGCTTGTTCGCATGAGGTGTCTCCGCTCCGCAAAGCGGTCTAACGCCCGCTTTGCTGCGGTCCCGCAGCGGAGACACCTCCTGCGAACAAGCCGCCCGAATGGGCGGGATTATGATAATGCTGTCCCAACGGGTAGGGTGTTCAAACGGCTTCGCATTATTCCTATGCCGCCATCTTTTTTCTTCTCATAACTGCCTGATTTTCAGTCAGATTCTCTGCTTTCCATGCATCTAAATCTTTCAGAAAAACATTTTCTAAGGCACTCTTGAAGTTGATGTTGGACAGGCCGGTCATCGCATCGATTTTCGTCCGAAGCGGCAATATCAACACCTGCTTGGTAATCCCATTCAATGAATTAGGCGATTTGCGACTTTTGAAATAGCCAAAAAGCGATTCGATAACATCGGATGAGATATTCCACACCGTTTGCTCGTCCGGCAACTTGCCTTTTTCCGCGTTAAGATAGTCAATACAGCCTTGGGCTACCTTGACAACTCTTGGGTGTGGACAGAACAATAATGGCTCCATTATCTTATGGCAGAGCATGATGTTTTCGTGTGATAATCCTTTGTTCTTTAATATTTTAGAGATGCTGTTAATGCCTTCAAAAAGGATGTCTAGTTCGCTGATTATTGAAACGTGTTTCAAGAGAAATTTGAATGTTTTCCGCTCTTCCGCTGTCAGTCGGGGAAATGCCGAGAGCATCTTTTGGGCCCAATTTATACTCGTGGAAAGATTCATAAAACGGGCGATTGTGCGCTGTTTGGGTGGCAGCAAATAGCCTGCCGGACGCATGATTTCCCGAAATTTTACCTTACCAATCGCTTTGATGAAAGCT
>BNTP01000080.1 GCA_025996695.1 Bacteroidia bacterium
TATCTGAAGGCTTAGAAGATGTAAAAAAATTACGTCAGGATAGCACGGTAGTTGAAACAAATATTCATTATCCAACGAATAATTCATTGGTTTGGGATTGTATCAAAGAAAGTCATCGGTTGCTTACGCAATTGAATGAAGAAGTGCAAGTTGCTAATTTTAGGGATTATACGAAAAATGCAAAAAAGACTTATTTTCTGATAAACAACACAAAATCAGGTAAAAAGAGTAAGAAAAAGCACCAGCGGAAACGACAACAGAAGCTCTTGATAAGCGCACAGAATTGTTTAGAAAACAGCTTATTACGTTTACCAAATGCATTAATCAGGTATCAAACGTAGTAAAAAAAAAGACATATATAATGTAACGCCCGCAGCATTTGTTTTGTTGTCACAATTGGAAACTTTTGTGTCTGTAATGCAACAGGTTCACGATATGACACAACGGCATGAAATCAAGGGAGAAACGGTCGCCAATGGAGAAAAAATATTTTCCATTTACGAACAGCATACCGACATCATTGTGAAAGGGCAACGCGAAGTGCAGTTTGGACACAAAGTAGATTTGGCATCCGGGCGAAGCAACCTGATATTGGGCTGTGACGTATGGATGGGCAATCCGGCAGACAGTTCTCTTTATCAAGGGATGGTTGACAAGGTGATAAATGATTACGGCAGAGTCCCTCGCGACAGTGCTACCGATGGCGGTTATGCCTCCAAAGCCAACATGGAATATGCTCTGAGTAAGGGGATTAGGAACGTTGTGTTCAACAAGATAGTAGGAAGTTTAAGGAACGTAGTGAGCAGCAAAAACATGGAAACGCGCTTGAAAAAGTGGCGCAGCGGTATGGAAGCGGTTATTTCGAACGTCAAACGGGGCTATGATTTGTTTCGATGCAACTGGAAAGGGCAAGCTCATTTTGCACAAAAGGTGCTTTGGAGTGTCATTGCATACAATATTAGGGTGATGACTGCAAAAGTCATAGTGTCTATATAAACAGCTGATAATCAGATCATTGATGAAATCACAGGGGTGAATTATGTCTTGACGGTTCGAAAAAATCAAAAAATAGGGTCAAAAAATGTTTTGGAGGCAGATGAACTCAAAATATGACAAAAAAACGGTTGCTTTTTCTCTGGGCACGAGAAGTTTGAACGGGGCAAAGTCTTTCAAAAATATAAAAGACGGACTGTATGGACAAACTCTAAGTAATACTTTATTCTATCTCTTTTTTCTTTCATTATTCATTATTTTGCCCTGGCAATCCGTTAGGATTGCATCGCTCGGTAGAAACGGCCATGCCTCACGCGCTCCGCAAGGTAGGTATGCGGCCATTGGCGAATGGGGTTGCATGCCTACCATGCAGCGAGATGGGGAGGCGATGGTATTCTACCGAGCTGTGCATGCCTCCGGCATGCGGGGCTAATCATCCCCTTGCGTGTTCCTTTTATTGTCTTATGATTGTTCATTATTAATTGTTCATTGTTCATTGTTCGCATGAGGTGTCTCCACTCCGTAAAGCGGTCTAGCGTCCGCTTTACGGAGTGGAGACACCCCATGCTGACGAGTCTTCCTCTCATCGACCGCGGCGGCGCAGCCCCGCAGCGGAAACATCCCATGCCAACAAGCCGCCCGAGTGGGCGGTATTTTCATAACCGCAGGTAAGCGGTAGCGCAACCTGCGGAAAATCAGGACATCTTCTCTTTTGCCTGGAAGGCAAGATTTTATCGCCGTCGTGGTCCTGCCTCGCAGGCAGATGTGGGCTTGCCTTGCTATTACGCAGGTCACGACCTGCGGTTATGAAAATATTGGCTTTCAGTCAAGGGGAACCGGCGGCGGCGGCGCCGCCCTCGCAAGGACGCAAAAAGCCGCAACAGAACTCAAAAGTCCCATTACGGCTGCTTATATGTTTGTGAAAACGGGATTTAACGCGGGAAGCGCGCGGACGCGAAGATGCGCTTGCGCAGGTCGGTTCGTGCGAGGAAATCCCCCCCCCCGTAAATCGCTGATAATGAGGGAGTTATGACTATTTTATGCTTATTATATACCATTTATTTAACGTCCATTTTACGTGTATTATACTTCCATAACTGCATAGTCGAAACCATGCGACGACTGTAATAATTTACAAAGATACAAACTATTTTCATATAATCAATCATTTTTTATATTTTTAACAATTAGGC
The DNA here is from genome assembly GCA_025996695.1 of Bacteroidia bacterium. GTDB lineage: Bacteria > Bacteroidota > Bacteroidia > Bacteroidales > Azobacteroidaceae > Azobacteroides. The sequence continues at coordinate 2,187 of BNTP01000080.1, forward strand.
GAGAGCCGATTTTATGTTTTATACCTCCATTTGGTTGCACGACAAATGTGTCATTATTTGAAAATTAGAAATTTATTTGTACATTTGCACCCTCAGAATGATTGAACAATTAATAAAAGACGAGTATGACAAACGAAAAGAATATATTTAATATCCCGGATTTCCGGAGATTATACACCGCACGCTTCATATCAACGGTGGGCGCGAAATTTTTTGCATTAGCCATCTCGTGGTGGGTGCTTGATTCAGGATTTGAGGACGCCAATTCGATGTTGGGGATAATTATGGCGGCAACGGCAATCGGCACGTTCGGTTTTGCCCCGTTTATGGGCGCGTTTGCCGACAAATACAGCAAAAAGAAAACCATGATAGCGGCATTGATTGGCGAAGCCGTCGTTGTCGGAATAGTCATCCTTATCTTCCCTGTATTCAACCATTGGCCACTGCTGTTTACCGTGTTTGCGGTACTGATTTATGCTTTCGAGCCGCTGTTTGAAACCTCCATGCAAGGAAGCCTTAACGTCGTGGTTCAACCGAATTTAGTGCCTAATGCCGTGTCTGCCATCAGCGGAATAACTTCTTTTTCGCAGGCTCTGGGAGCCGCGTGTGCCGGAGCTGCCATCACTGTGCTGGGCGTACTGGGCGCGTTTTCGCTTGACTGTGCCTGCTATTTAGTATCCGCCGTTCTCATTTGGCGGTTGGTAACAAAACTTCCGGTGGAAAAGCAAGAAAATGCCCCAAAATCCTCTTACTGGAAAGACCTTGCCGAAGGATTTCTGTATGTTTATAAAGACAAAGCACTCGTGTGGATGCTGGCTTTTTTTGCTTTCGTCAATCTGTTTGTGTCGCCCATCGTGCTGGCATTGCCAATCATTGCCAAAACGGTATTCAACGGCACTGCCTTGCTGATGTCGGGCTACGAAGTGTCTATGGCAATCGGTATCGTGGCAATCACAACCGTTTTGGGGCGCGTGTCCCGCAAATTTAATCGCTACACAAGTGGTTTTGGGGCGATTTTGCTTTGTGGATTATCGCTTGCCGGACTGTCGTTTTGCAGTCATGAATACTTGACGTTTGTGTTTGTATTTTTGTTTGGTGTAGGACTCGGATTGGTGAACGTATCGATGCTGACCATTTTTCAAATGTACGTGCCCACCTATATACAGGGCCGTTTTTTCTCCATCGTCAACACCATTGCCGGCGCAGTCATCCCGTTGAGTTACGCCTTTGTAGGTTTTCTCAGCGACGCTATCGGAATCATGCCGTTAATGACAATCAATGGCTGTGTGCTGACGGTTTTATCGGTAGGAATGCTGCTTATTCCCAAGATAAAAGGGGAGTATATTTTATAAAAAGCTGTGATTTAGAAAATTTTTATGTTTTTTTAACACCTATTATGCATTATACATTATGCATTATTCAATATTATTGCTTACCTTTGCAGCCCAAATTAATTAAAAATAAAAAATTAAACAAAAGTCATGAAACGGACATTTCAACCCTCTAACACAAAGAGAAAAAACAAACATGGTTTCCGTAGCAGAATGGAAACACCTAACGGACGTCGTGTATTAGCTGCGCGCAGAGCAAAAGGCAGAACAAAATTGTCTGTATCTGACGAGTATAACGGCTAAAAAGGCTAATGAAACAAGAAAAATTCAGTCACATATTACTGAAAAATATATTATTAGCACTGGGCATTGTTCTGGTGCTTGTTTATGTTGTGTTAAAAGAACTGGATGTTTATACCCGACACGGCAAAGAAGTGATTGTGCCCGATGTAAAAGGATTGTCTGTTTCTGAAGCGCAAACGTTACTTTTTCAACACGAGCTACAAGGCGTGGTCGTTGACTCTACGTTTGTAAAAAACAAGCCGACCAACACGATTTTGGAAACCGTTCCGCCTAATGGCAACAGTGTGAAAATCGGTCGCACTATCTATCTGACCATCAATTCTCATGCAGCACACTTGCTGACGGTGCCCGAAGTTAAAGACATTTCCCAACGTCAAGCCATAGCAATGCTCAAATCCTTGGGATTTGAACAGGTGTTTACTAAGTCTGTTTCCGGAGGTTACGAAAATTTGGTGATTGGACTGGAAAATGGTCGCGGGCAAAATGTGACGGAGGGAACACAACTTGCGGGGGATACGCCGCTCTATCTTTTGGTTGGTAGCGGACAAGTAGTGGATGACCCCGGAGAAACACTTGATGAAACTTTCGATGACATTGATTAAGAACAAAATCGTAAAAAAAGACGTCCTGTCTGAAAATATTGTGCAGCTGGAGGTCGAAGCACCTCTAATTGCGAAAGCTCGAAAGGCGGGACACTTCGTGATTGTGCGCGTCAGCGAATTAGGCGAACGCATCCCGCTCACGATTGCCAATGCGGATGAAAAAAAAGGTACTATCACGCTGATTATCCAGCGAGTAGGCACGTCTACGCATCGACTTTGCGCCTTGAACGCAGGCGATGAAATCACCGATTTAGTGGGTCCGTTAGGCAAAGCCACACACATTGAAAAATTCGGCACAGTCGTTTGCGCCTGTGGCGGCGTGGGCACAGCACCCATGCTCCCGATTGCAGAAGCAATGCATAAGGCTGGTAATAAGGTGATTACGGTGTTGGCTGCGCGCTCCAAAGAGTTGATTATTTTGGAAAAAGAAATGCGCCAATTTTCAGACGAAGTCATTGTGATGACCGACGACGGTTCTTATGGACAAAAAGGATTGGTAACGAACGGCGTAGAGGCAGTGATTCAGCGCGAAAAAGTCGACTTGTGCGTGACGATCGGCCCGCCGGTAATGATGAAATTCGTTTCCTTACTGACAAAAAAATATAACGTGCCCACTGTAGCCTCGCTCAACACGATTATGGTCGATGGAACAGGGATGTGCGGTGCTTGTCGCGTATCTGTCGGCGGACAAACAAAATTTGTGTGTGTCGACGGCCCCGAATTTGACGCTCATCAAGTGGATTTTGACGAAATGATTTCACGATTAAAAGCATACAATTAGTTAGTAGTTATTAGAGTTTAGAGTTTAGTTATTAGAGTGTAGTCTGCTCTAAACTCTAATAACTACACTCTAAACTCTAATAACTATACTCTAATGAAAGTATTACGAAGCGAACCTTGGCGCGAAGCTTTGCGCAAGGACATGAAAGCCAAAGAACGCACCGATATTCCGCGCGTGAAAATGCCGGAATTGGCACCGGATGTGCGCAGTCACAATTTTGAAGAAGTGAACATGGGCTTGACAGCCGAGCAGGCGTTATTGGAAGCTAAGCGTTGCTTAGACTGTCCGGATGCCCCCTGCATGACGGGTTGTCCGGTCGAAATCAACATTCCAACATTCATCAAAAACATCGAACGAGGTAATCTCGCAGAAGCCGCAAAAACATTAAAAGCAACATCTGCCCTACCGGCAGTATGCGGTCGCGTATGCCCGCAAGAAAAGCAATGCGAAAGCCAATGTACCTACCTGAAATTGAAGAAAGAAGCCGTAGCAATCGGCTATTTGGAACGGTTTGCAGCAGACAGCCTATTAGTTACCAGTTACCGGTTACCGGTTACCGGTTGCCAATTAGCAGATGATGCGAATCATGCCAATCCTATAAATCAAACAAATCACAGTTCAGACAAGGTTGCCGTAGTAGGCTCCGGCCCCGCAGGGCTCTCTTTTGCAGGCGACATGGCAAAACTTGGCTACAACGTGACGGTTTTTGAAGCATTGCACGAAATAGGCGGCGTGCTAAAATACGGAATCCCTGAATTTCGATTGCCCAACGCGATTGTTGATGTAGAGATTGAAAATCTGAAACAACTCGGCGTACAATTCCAAAAAAATTGCATCATTGGCAAAACACTTTCGCAGGACGATTTGCACGAGATGGGTTTCAAAGGCATTTTTGTTGCCAGCGGAGCAGGATTGCCGAATTTCATGCACATTCCGGGCGAAAATTTGAACGGTGTGCTATCATCCAACGAATATCTGACGCGCGTGAATCTGATGGCCGCTCGCAAACCGGAAGCAGACACGCCTGTGTGGTTGGGCAAACGCGTGGCAGTGATTGGTGGCGGCAACACGGCGATGGATTCGGTGCGCGTGGCGCGACGGCTGGGCGCAGAACGGGCAATGATTGTTTACCGACGTTCGGAAGAAGAAATGCCCGCCCGTTTGGAAGAGGTCAAACATGCCAAAGAGGAAGGCATCATCTTCCTAAATCTCTATAATCCAATCGAATACATCGGCGACGAGAAAGGTTGTGTGAAAGCAATGGTGCTTCAGAAAATGGAACTCGGCGAACCGGATGCTTCCGGACGGCGCAGTCCGGTGCCGGTAGCCGGCGCAACCGAAACGATTGAAGTTGACGAGGTGATTGTGTCGGTTGGTGTGTCGCCTAATCCGCTGATTCCGAGTGCTTTTCGGGGATTGGAAGTGAGCAGAAAGGGTACGATTATTGTCAATCAGGAAACTTTGCAGACCGATTTGAAAGATGTCTACGCCGGTGGCGACATTGTTCGCGGAGGTGCGACGGTCATCCTCGCGATGGGTGATGGGCGGACAGCTGCGGCGGCGATGCATGCGGCGCTGCGCGAGTGAAATTGCTAAGTGCATCTACATTTTCTATAATGAATGCCGTATATGATACCTAAAAATAAGGTGAAATCCCTTCGGGCTATAACGCTTGGGGGGGATGTCATTTTCTATTGATATGGATGCCCGGGCAAATAGTCCGTTAGGACTTGCATATCAATAGAAAGATGTAGAGACGCGGCGCGCCACGTCTCTACTGAAGTATGAGGTTGATACAACCCCTCTAACCCGTAGCAAAAATCATCCGCTTCGCATGAAAAATGCGAAGAGTAAAGGTTGAAGAGCGTTCCAACGTGATCGTACTGACCTCTCCCTATATATCCCGGACGCAACGTAAAGACAATAGCGCAGGGGTTACGGCAAGCGTAGTGCCTGGTGGGGTCCACGTTGAAGGAGGCGTAATAGCGACGCCCCAACCGCCCGCCCACCATTTTACCCCCGAATCCCACGTTACACCAACAATCGCACCTGACATATCGAGATATCCCGCTAAGGCGTTCCCGCTGTTCCAAGCGGCTTGGAGAATCGGCGTTTCTCCAATCGTACCTGCACCTGGAGCCAGGGTGGGGAATGCAGTTATAAATTGCCCCCAGTGTGCCTGACTTGGCACCCTCCATTCTGCACCAAGTTTTCTGCATGCGGCAGTGGTTTCAGTGTTCCTGTAATAAAATCCACGTTCTCCCGGATCGTGACCCGGGTATGTCGTGATCCACGCGGTGTCAACCGCAATGTTTTGCGTTGTCCAGCAAAGATTTTCTATACCTGCATTGTTATAATTCGCAGTCGTATAACCTAATATCCGGTCGCCGCACTTCCATGGCCCCGGCGGAACGTTTACCTCTGCCGTGATGTTAAACGGCGTCACATCCGGAATAGAGAACACAATCTCTTCGCCGTCCAAGCCCAGCGTCAGCAAAAATGTGTATTGCCGACCCGCTTCAAACACGATGCCTTGCGCTTTGTTCGCCGGGTCGTGCAACCGGAAAACAACCTGACGCGTATTCACCGTCTTGTTGGTGAGGTAATCCACTTCGGCAACGGTGGCATACAAATAGGACGCATCCGCCGGAGTAGCGGCTATTTCGGCAACTGTGCCATATTCCGGCGTGCTGCCGGTGAAGGCTCCCAACACGGTTTCTTGCGGCAGCACCATCAAACCGTTACTCGCATTGGTAACATCGGTATAAGCGGTACTCGCGGTGCCGAAAGGCACAAGCACATACGTGTCTCCAAGATCCACTTTGTATGTCACCGAATCGTGTTGTGCTTTCCAGGAAACGTTGTACTCACCCGCAGTATGATCAAAACTATCCGCGCCATTCGGTACCGAATCCAACATGTTGAGCGTTCCTTTCGATTTCAAATTACTTAATGCCAATTCTTTAATCACATACGTCTTGTTTTTGTTCTGATTTTGAGCCTTGAAAACAATCCGCGACAGGGCGTGTTTGAAATTCAATTGCACGGTTGGACTGCTTGCAAAAGTCAAATCGACACTTTTAGTCACCATGAAATCCTCTTGTGGGTCAACGCCGTTCCATCCCTGCACGGTGTATTGAATCTCGGGACCGGCTACAGGAGGGAGCGTGGACGTATTCCTTTTCAAACCTGCCGTCACATTCACACTTGACGCGGGCGAGTAAGCGAAGAAATCGACCGAATCTCTTGCCGGCCAGCTGGCTTTCGGGAAATATTCCCAATTGTTGGCACCTGCACCATCCGCTTCGCCGCGTGTTACAGTCACGCCGTTCAGCACATAACCGTTGTAAGGATCTGCTGCACTGACCGCAGCGTCAGGATGACTCCATGCCGAGGTGGTGAACGAAGTCATCGACCCTGCGGTGGTTACACTCGCTCGCAGCTGCTTGTCCGCGAACGTCTTGAAGGAAATCTCCCTCTCACTACTCTGCAACGGATTGTTTTGATACAAATCGGTTGCACAACTGCTGCTCAAGGCCACCAGGCCGAGCAGGCTAAAATAAATGTTTTTTGTTTTCATGCTTTTTTTCATTTTTTGTTTATACTCTAATTTTTATTCACATTAGGTGCAATATCCGATAACCATTTTTCTATTTATCGAAAAAGCACTGACTCCCGACGAGTTAGTGCTTCCTTTCAATAGTTATGGTTTGTTTTTTTCTCTTAATAGATTTCCTCGGGAACCTCCATTCGGATTCGGACTCCATTTCTTAATCAACAAGATGTGAGCCTTGGTTTTCAAATCGACGAAAGCGGGGTCCATCATTGAAGCGGATAAATCTACTCACAGTTCATTTACGCAATATATATTCAAACTCACATCACCGTCGGCTAAGAATTTCCCAGCATTTGCATACTCTAGGCCGATGTAGCAATTGCCGTTAGTGCCGGAGCATCACCATAAGCTATCATTCCGTAACCCATTGTAGATGTCCACATGAACCGATTACTGGATGATGATGAAACATTGCCGTGGAGATGTAGTGTTATGTTAATCACTAAATGTCGGATATAAACGCTTTAGTTTTATGCGCGCATCCTTAGCCGTGAATTGCCAATTGATTTTTGTATTTTTTTTATTTCTATGCATTTGCCACGCCAACACTTC
>BNTP01000081.1 GCA_025996695.1 Bacteroidia bacterium
CATGGCGAAGCAAACCAGAAAAAGCAGCTGGGTTGCTTCGCCATGCTCACAATGACGGCGACTTCGCCGCCGTGGGGCTGCGCCTCTCCGGACGACGGGAGGAAGGCTCGTCAGCATGGGGTGTCTCCGCTGCGGGACTCCGTCCCTGCGGTCGACCCATTCGACTACGCTCAGGGCAAGCTACGACGGGCGCCGCTTTTTTAAGAGAGAGGGGAAAGGTAGCGGCGGCTCCGCCGCCGCTACCTTTCCCCCGACCCCCACGTGAGGGTCGTCTTGTCGACCGAAGCAAAGCGGGCGATAGACCGCTTTGCGGAGCGGAGACACCTCATGCTAACAATGAATAATGAACAATGAATAATGAACAATAAATTGAGAATTAATAATTAAAAATTAAAAAAAGATGAACAAAATGATTATCGGATATTGCACCTAATGTGAATTCCCTACGGGAAATTGTTGAAGAGGAGAGCGTCCATTTTCTATTGATATGGATGCCCTACGGGCAAATAGTCCGTTAGGACTTGTATATCAATAGAAAATGACAACGCATCACGCGCCGCGCATGCGGTAGGTATGCGACCATTCGCGAATATCAATTATAAATATAAAATAAGAGTGTTAAACAAGTAAAAAATTAAAAAGATGAAAACAAAAAGCATTTTTTTTAGCCTGCTCGGCCTGGTGGCTTTGAGCAGCAGTTGTGCAACCGATTTGTATCAATCCAATCCGTTGCAGAGTAGTTCACCGGAGATTTCCTTCAAGACGTTCGCGGACAAACAGCTCCGCGCGAGTGTAACCACCGCAGGAGCGATGACTTCGTTCACCACCTCGGCATGGAGCCATACTGCTGCAACGCCAACGGTTTATGACGGTTATGTGCTGAACGGCGTGACTGTAACACGCGGCGAAGCGGATGGTGCAGGTGCCAACAATTGGGACTATTTCCCGAAAGCCAGCTGGCCGGCAAGAGATTCCGTCGATTTCTTCGCTTACTCGCCCGCGTCAAGTGTGAACGTAACAGTCGGTCTGAAAAAGGATGTGTCCACAGTCCCGACGCCTCCTGCCACCGGTCCCGAGATTCAATACACCGTGCCGGGATGGGACGGCGACAGTCGTCCGATTGATCAGCAAGAAGATTTCTTAGTGACTAAAAGTGTCGATTTGACTTTTACAAGCAGTCCTACGGTGCAATTGAATTTCAAGCATGCCCTGTCGCGGATTGTTTTCAAGGCACAGAATCAGAACAAAAACAAGACGTATGTGATTAAAGAATTGGCGTTGAGTAAACTGAAATCGAAGGGAACACTCAACATGCTCGATTCGGTACCGAATGCAGCAGATCCATTTACGCATCTCGCGGGAGCATACGATGTTGCTTGGAAAGCACAACACGATTCGGTTACATACAAAGTGGATCTTGGAGACACGTATGTGCATGTGCCTTTCGGCACCGCGAGCACCGCTTATACCGATGTTACCAATGCGAGTAACGGTTTGATGGTGTTGCCACAGGAAACCGTGTTGGGAGCCTTCACCGGCAGCACGCCGGAATATGGCACGGTAGCCGAAATAGACGGCTCGCTGCCGGATGCGTCCTATTTGTACGCGACCATTGCCGAAGTGGATTATCTCACCAACGACACGGTGAATCGGCGTCAGGTTGTATTTCGCCTGCATGACCCGGCGAACAAAGCGCAAGGCATCGTGTTTGAAGCGGGCAGGCAATACACATTTTTGCTGACGCTGGGCTTGGACGGCGAAGAAATTGTGTTCTCTATTCCGATGGTGACGGCGTTTGACATCACGGCAGAGGTGGATGCGCCACCGGTTGTAGCACCTCCGAAATGCGGCTATCTGATTAAAGGTTACACGACAGCGAATTATAATAATTCGGGATTAACTAATCTTTGCTGGACAACGCAAAATATTGCAGAAAACACTGCAGCGTATAAAACCTACGTGGATGCGACGGGGTCAATCACGCCTGCCCCAAATGAAGGAGAGCGTGGTTATTATTATGCGTGGGTGGATGCCGAACCTGCGTGCCAAAAACTTGGGTCCGATTGGCATGTGCCGGATAATACTCAATGGAGCGCTCTGGTGAATGCTTTTGCTGCCCTGGCGCCAGGTGAAGGAACTACCGGAAGCCTTACCGTGCTACAAAGTGATTGGCTAGGTATGGATGCAATGAGCGGTTATTATGAGGGCGCGCCCACAAACGCGTTCAACAACTGGGGTGGTATGGTTTATTGGTGGTCGTCGTCCAGCACCGATTATGCCTTCGCAGCGGATACTCGTCCACAATTTGCACAGTATGGGACGACTGCCAATATAGTTTCGGTGCGGTGCGTGCGTAGTATGTAAGAGAGGATACGCTGACATTACCGGAGCTGCGTAGCTGCGATATTTTGGTTAAAAATCAGTAAGGAGCGGTTTGAAAAAACCACTCCTTACATTGTTTATTGATATTATGCAGAGATTTTATCTCTTCCGATTACAATTTCGGACCTGCAGCCACCAACGCTTTGCCGGTAGCATTGCCGGTGAATTTGGCGAAGTTTTTGATGAAACGAGCAGATAAATCTTCTGCTTTTGTGTTCCATTGAGCGGCGTCGCTGTAAGTATCGCGCGGATCCAAGATTTTCGGATCTACTCCCGGCAATTCGGTCGGCACTTCAAAAGAGAAATACGGAATGGTTTTTGTCGGAGCCTTGTCGATAGAACCGTCCAAGATAGCATCGATGATACCTCTGGTGTCTTTGATAGAGATGCGTTTGCCGCTTCCGTTCCAACCAGTGTTTACCAAATAAGCTTTTGCGCCCGATTTTTGCATTTTCTTGACCAATTCTTCACCGTATTTTGTTGGGTGTAATGACAAGAATGCAGCACCGAAACAAGCCGAGAATGTCGGAGTAGGCTCAGTGATTCCACGTTCTGTGCCGGCCAATTTAGCGGTAAATCCGGACAAGAAATAATATTGCGTTTGTTCGGGAGTCAAAATAGAAACCGGAGGCAATACACCGAAAGCATCAGCCGACAAGAAAATAACTTTTTCGGCAGGACCTGCTTTAGAAACCGGCTTAACAATGTTGTCAATGTGATTGATCGGGTAAGAAACACGCGTGTTTTCTGTTACCGATTTGTCGTTGAAGTCGATTTTGCCGCTCGCATCCACCGTCACGTTTTCCAACAAAGCATCGCGACGGATAGCGTTGTAGATGTCCGGTTCGGCTTCTTTGCTCAAGTTGATAACTTTTGCATAGCAACCTCCTTCAAAATTGAACACCCCTTCATCGTCCCAGCCGTGTTCGTCGTCACCGATGAGCAAACGTTTCGGGTCGGTAGAAAGGGTTGTTTTACCCGTTCCGGACAAACCGAAGAAGATAGCCGTGTTTTTGCCGTTTTTGTCAGCGTTAGCAGAGCAGTGCATAGAAGCCATACCTTGCAACGGCAACAAATAGTTCATATAGGAGAACATCCCTTTTTTCATTTCACCACCGTACCAAGTGTTCAAAATGATTTGAACTTTTTCGGTCAAGTTAAACACAACAGCCGTTTCGGAGTTCAACCCTAATTCTTGGTAGTTGTCCACTTTTGCTTTAGAGGCATTCATGACCACGAAATCCGGCTCGCCGTAGCTTGCCAATTCGGCGGCGGTTGGACGGATAAACATGTTGGCAACAAAATGTGCTTGCCAAGCCACTTCCATGATAAAACGGATTTTCAAACGAGTGTTTTCGTTAGCGCCGCAGAAAGTGTCCACCACGAACAATTTCTTGTTGGACAGTTCGTTTACCGCCAATTTCTTCAACGCATTCCAAGTATTTTGAGAAACAGGCTTGTTGTCGTTTTTATATTCTTCGGAAGTCCACCAAACGGTATTTTCGGTCGTTGCGTCCTTCACAAAGAACTTGTCTTTGGGCGAACGACCGGTATAAACACCTGTCATCACGTTCACTGCGCCAAGTTCTGTAACTTGTCCTTTTTCAAAGCCTTCCAAACCCGGCTTTGTTTCTTCTTTGAATAGCGTATCAAAAGACGGATTGTGTACAATTTCCGTTACTCCTGTAATGCCATACTTGCTTAAATCTAATGCTGCCATTTTTTTTAATTTATTATTTTATTGTTTGTATTTATGAAACATACCATTGCTCTTGCTTACATGCAATTTTCAGCCCGCAAAATTAGCATTTTTTTTTGATACTACAAAACGATTTCATATAAAAAACTATAATTCATTCAAAAATCGTTTCCTGATTTTTGAACTACGAATTCACGAATTGAATACGGATAAAATAATTCGTGAATTCGTAGTTGAGTATTATCCATTTTTTATTGGTGTATTTTCCATTAAATAAGGTGCGAAGTAGTAATTTTTTGCAAAAACTTTCCTTTTACGTATTTTTAACTAAAATAAAACCAAAAAACTTTTTGTGTTTCAAAAGTTTTCCATTACCTTTGCACCCGCAAATAAATAATAATGAATATGAAATTGGTTTTAAACAAAAAGATGGCTGGGGTGGCAACCCTGATGATGCTTGTTTTTTCAACGTTGGCCGCACAAAAGCAGGCAGTTTCACTGGAAGTGAGTTTAGAGGATGCAATTATCATTGCGTTCAGCGAAAATCCGACTATTAAAATAGCCTATCAGGAAATACAAAAGGTAGATTATTCAAAAAAGGAGGCTTGGGGAGGTTTATTGCCCACGCTAAACGCATCGGGGCAATTAAATCATTTCACGGTAGCGGGAAAGATTTTTCAAATGGGTAATGAGTTGGATATTCCAACCAAATATCAGCTCAAAGCAGGACTTTCATTGCAATTGCCGATTATTGTGCCGGCCGTGTGGAAATCTATCCAGATGAGTAATTTGGATATGCAATTGGCTGCGGAAAAGGCGCGCGCATCAAAAATCACGCTGCGCAACGATGTAACCAAGTCATTTTACAGTATTCTGCTGGCGCAAGATTCTTACAAAGCGCTACAAGAGGGTTATGCGCTTGCCGAAGAAAACTATAAGCAAGCCAAAAAACGCTTTGAGGCAGGAGTAGCCGCCGAGTATGATTGCGTTTCGGCAGAAGTGGAAATGACCAACTTGCAGCCTCAGCTCTTACAGGTTGAAAACGGAATCGCACAGGCAAAGTTATATTTAAAAGTATTGATGGGCGTGGAAATGTCTGTGGAATTGACTGCGCGAGGCAATCTTTCTGACTTTGAAAACGAGGTGTTTGGACTGAAAGACAATCAAGACATTGATTTGACCAACAATACCGACTTGAAACAGTTGGATATTCAATATCAGCAATTAGACAAAAGCATATCCTTACAAAACACCAGCCACTTGCCAACCCTTGTGGGCTTTGGTTCGTATGGATATACTGCCACGCCGTCTAGGGATATGCACTTAGATTTTGGTGGCATGCCAATTACTATGCAAGGTCAAAGTGCAAAAATGCTCAACGATGGTTTGGTATTAGGCTTACAACTCAATATTCCTATTTTTAGCGGAATGACTAATGTTTACAAAGCAAAGCAATTAAAAATACAGGCTCAGGAGTTGAAAATCCAGCGAGATTATGCTGAAAACCAACTGAATGTGCAGGCTCTCACCTCACGCGACAATATGGCCAAAGCAGCAAAGCAGGTGGAATCAACGAAAAGGGCGGTTGCACTCGCACAAAAATCTTACGATATTTCTGCAAAACGTTACGAAACCGGCGTGGGTATCATGATTGAATTGCAAAGTGCAGCACAGGCGATTACACAATCTAATTTGGTGTACAAGCAAGCAATTCACGATTATTTAACAGCAAAAGCTGATTTGGAAAAAACATTGGGACATTGAGATTATGAAATAATTATCTCGTTAGGAGCCTGATTTCGATTTATCGGAACAGGTTCCGTCTTTTTTCATGGTAGCACTAAAAATAATTCATAATTCATAATTCATAATTCATAATTATGTCTTACCTTTGCATTGTAATTTAAGCAACATACCCCGAAATAATGACTTACGAACAAGCAATCACAACGGTTCAACACAATCTGCAAGCCATCGCCTATCCAACACAGGCGACGGATCTTTATGAGCCAATCGCTTATCTCTTGGCTTTGAAGGGCAAAAAAGTGCGTCCTGCGCTGACTCTTTTGGCGTGGGATTTATACCAACAAGAGGACATGCCTCCGTGTTCGGAAGCTGTCAATATGGCGTTGGCATGGGAAATTTTTCACAATTTCACACTCATGCACGACGATGTGATGGATAAAGCAGACGTTCGGCGCGGACAGCCAACCGTGCACAAGAAATGGGACGAAAACACAGCCATTCTTTCAGGCGATGCGATGCTGATTTTGGCGTATCAATACGTGGCAAAGAGTGCACACGCAGGTGCTTCCCTGCAAATATTGCTGGATTTATTTTCTACAACTGCTGCTGAAATTTGCGAAGGACAACAACTCGATATGTCATTTGAAAATCGCTTGGCCGTGCAAGAAGCGGAATATCTGAATATGATTCGGCTGAAAACCGCTGTCTTGCTGGGTGCGTCCCTCAAATCGGGTGCCATTGTTGGCGGAGCAAATGCCCAAGAAGCTGAATTATTGTACGATTTTGGAGTGAATTTAGGCATCGCGTTTCAAATTCAAGACGATTTGCTGGACGTCTATGGCGATGCCGCCGTTTTTGGCAAAAAAATTGGTGGCGACATTCTGGCAAACAAAAAGACGTATCTGTCTGTCAATGCGCTCAATACGACGGATGCCACCCTCAAAAAATCCTACCTGCTTTGGCTGGAATATAACGCAGACGCAGACACAAAAATCAGCAACGTGACCACTATTTATAATCGTTTGGGAGTGAAAGAAAAAGCCCGTCAAGCGATGGATCACTATTTTCAAAAAGCATTGTCAGCCTTGAAACAAGTGAACGTGTCGGCTGAGAAAAAATCTGTCCTCACGCAACTCGCAGAAAATTTAATGCATCGCAATTCATGATCGACACCCACGCCCATCTTTTTGAAGAAGTCTACGACGAAGACATCGCCGACGTGATTGCGCGAGCGACGGAGGCAGGAGTGTCTAAAATCTGCGTTCCCAATTTGGATGTTACGTCTATTCCGCGATTAAATGCTTTGTGTGACCGTTTTCCGGACGTTTGCTTCCCGATGATGGGCATTCATCCAAGCAATGTCGCGTCTGATTTCAAGAAAGATTTGGAAGAAATTCACACGGCTTTGGAGCAGCGAAAATACATCGCTATCGGCGAAGTGGGCATTGATTTGTATTGGGACAAAAGAAACCTCAAAGTGCAAACGGAAGCCTTTGAAACGCAACTTTTATGGAGCATCGAATACAATTTGCCGGTGTCTATTCATGCCCGCGAAGCTTTTCCGCAGGTGTTTGAAAGTCTGTATAAAGTAGGCGTAGACAAGCTACGCGGGGTTTTTCACTGCTTCACCGGCACTTGCGATGAATTAGGAGAAGCCCTCAGGTGCGAACATTTTTTGATAGGCATTGATGGGCCAATCACCTACAAAAAAGCGGATTTTTTGGACTATTTGACTTTGGCTCCACTTGAGCGACTGATTTTGGAAACCGACGCGCCTTATTTGAGTCCCGTGCCTGTGCGCGGCATGCGCAACGAACCCGCCTATATGCTGCATACGGCTCAAAAATTGGCGGAAATCTACCATTGCTCACTCGACGAAGTGATGAAAACAACCACCAAAAATGCCGAAAATTTATTTAACATTTAATTTATGTCAATTGAAAATTGTGGCACCGTAAAAATCGCGATTCTCAATCTAATGCCGCTCAAACAGGCGACAGAAGCTGATTTTTTGCGCATTTTTGCCGATAGCCCGATGCCCGTTGAGATTGATTGGCTAAAAATCAAAAATCATGTCAGCAAAAATACGCCCCAAGCCTATTTGGATGCGGTTTACAAAAATTGGGAGGACGTTCGCGAGAAATCTTATGACGGGCTGATTATTACCGGAGCGCCGGTCGAACTGCTTGAATATGAATCTGTTACTTATTGGAAAGAATTGCAGGAAATCATGAATTGGGCACACGAACATGTCCCAAGCACGTTGTACATCTGCTGGGCGGCTCAGGCGGCTTTGTATCATTTTTACAATATTCCCAAATATCCGTTGAGTCAAAAAATGTTCGGCATTTTTAATCATCAAGTGAATGATGCCTCTGCTCCGTTGGTAAGTGGCTTTGAAAGCGGGTTTTATGTACCGCACAGTCGGCATACGGAAATTCGCAAAGAAGATGTTTTGAAAGTTTCCGCGCTGACTTTATTGACGGAATCGCCGGAATCGGGTGTTCACATCGTGACGGCACGAGGTGGTCGCGATATTTTTGTTACCGGACATTCGGAATATGCGCCCGACACGTTGCACACCGAATATCAGCGGGATTTGAATAAAGGTTTGCCGATTGAACGACCTGTCAATTATTACATCAACGACGATCCGGAACGCGGTATTGCTTTTCAATGGCGCGACGATGCTATCAGGCTGTATCACAATTGGTTGGCACATTATTGTACCCCTATATGAACTGTGATGTGTGTGATTTTTGTGACGGGCTATGATTTTTTTTAGAGAATCATAGTCCATCACAAAATCACAAAAATCACAGTTCAAGACCGCAACTCTACAAAGTTCGTACGCACCTAACTGAATAGTGATATATCCCCCACGGCGCCATTACACTGATCCACTTTGAACCTGTAGACGCGTAGCATATTTTCGTATCATCTTCACTTATTAGCCAGTACCCACCAGCGTCCCAGTCCCCACCGTACCCACCAGAGCCAGTGTTATAGTATCCTGCCAATGCGGCCCCAGAGTTCCAATCGGCACGTAGCTGTGCATCGCTCAACCCAATACCCGTTCCATCGACCATTCCACGCCAAGCGCAGCGCAGGTGTCGGCGGCTTCATTCCATGGGTAATAATAACCACGCTCGCCCGGCGTTTGACCCGGGAATGTGGTTATTGCATTTGACGTGACTTCGGCAAGATTTGTCGTTGTCCAGCAAAGATCTTTTAGACCCGTATTATCATAATTTGCTGTCGTATAAGTTTTAGGCATTGCTAATTAAATATAGAAATTGTTCCGTTTCTATGATGCATGAGCAACAGCAAGGATAATTGGAGCATTTCTACGCTCTTTGAGTAACACTTCGATTTTCTTCTCATTCTCGCCAAAAAAT
>BNTP01000082.1 GCA_025996695.1 Bacteroidia bacterium
CCGCCTTGTCGAACCAACCTCTGACCACAGTGCCTAAATCGACAGAAGCACAATATAAATACACATTTTGGGATATGTAACCCACATTAACGGTTGCCCCTTCGGCGTCATTTTTAGTCAAATCGGCTACAAAAACCAGATTCACAGGCGCGATAGACACAAAATCCTGCTTGCCGGTTTTTGCCCGAAAATCGCCTTTTACCTTTTGAGTCAGGGTGTTTTCTTTGGCATCATAAACATAAATGCCCGATTTCAACACCACATACAAGATAAATTCTTGCTTGTTATTTGCCGACGGAGCCGTGCGTTTATCGTTGCGATTGAAACCGTAAGCTGCCCATAATAAATCGGATAAAGTCTGTTCATCCAATTCCTTATCGGAAAAATCACGTGTCGTTTGTCGGTCGCTCAACGCTTCCATTAACGGTTTGCCTCCTGTTTTTTGAGGTTGCGGCAAAGCGATGTCCTGTGCTTGACAGGAAAGGGTCAAACTTGCCATAAGTGCAAAAATAAGTAAGTTTTTCATGAAATTATTTTTTATAAATGAATTTTTCGCTGCAAAGATACGGTTTTTTTTAGAAAAAAAGGGTGTTTTGTTGGATATTATGAAATTTTTATCTAACTTTGCCCCAAATTTTCAAATGCATATTAAAATTCATTGTATGAAAAAACAACTTTCTTTGGTTCTATCATTGGCTGTGATAGTTGCGTTTTGCTTCACGTCTTGTAAAAGCATTCAAAAACCCTTAGCCGCCGATTATATTCAGGCAACCCCGCAACCACTGGAATTGATTGCCGGTCAAGTGCCGGTGACGATTAATGTGACTTTCCCTGCAAATTGGTTCAACAAAAAGGCAACGGTGGTGGCAACTCCCATCTTGCGCTATGAAGACTGGCAAGCAACAGGAACTTCTTATACTTTTCAAGGCGAAAAAGTACTTGGCAACGGTCAAGTTATTTCTCTCAAGCATGGCGGTAATGCGGTGCTGAAAGCATCTTTCGCGTATGTGCCTGCGATGCAAAAATCAGAATTGTTTCTGGTTTTTCAAGCTAAAATCGGCAACCAACCGATTGATTTGCCTTCAATAAAGATTGCCGATGGGATTTTGGAAACTGTAAATTTATTGAATGCGGCAACAGAAGCTCAGTCTATTGCGGCAGACAAATTTCAACACGTGACGAAAGAAGTTTACGATGCCAATTTATTGTTTTTGATTCAACAGGCAGAATTGCGTGTGAGTGAATTGAAAAAAGCGGACATTGCGGACTGGAAAAACGCGGTTACAATGGCCGACAGGTCAAATAAGAATATTGACATCGAAATTTTAACCTACGCCTCTCCGGATGGCGGGTATGAATTGAATGAAAAATTATCGGAGAAACGTGAAGAAAATACAAAAAAATACCTCGCGGCTGAATTGAAAAAAGAAAATGTGAACACTCCTATCAATACAAAGTATACCGCACAGGATTGGGAGGGTTTCAGACAGTTGGTCGAAAAATCAAACATCCAGGATAAAAACTTGATTTTGCGCGTGTTGTCGATGTATTCGGATTCCGAACAACGCGAACGTGAAATCAAAAACATTTCTGCGGTGTATTCAACTTTGGCTGACGAGATTTTGCCTCAGTTGCGTCGGTCACGCTTAACGGCTAATATCGAAACTACCGGTAAATCAGATGCTGAACTCACCGCTTTGGCTGCTTCTAACCCCAAAGCATTGACGGTTGAAGAGCTGCTTTATGTGGCAACATTGACTCCGGAAGCCGCACAAAAAGAAACTATATATAATAAGGTAGTAGACTTGTTCCCTAACGATGCCCGTGGCTACAATAACTTAGGTGTGCAACAATACGCTCAAGGTAAAATTTCGGAAGCAGAAGATTTGTTCAAAAAAGCAGCAAACATCGATAGTTCTTTGCCGGAAGCAAACTTAAACTTAGGTTTTATGTCTTTAGCAAACGGCGATCGCGCGCAGGCTGAACAATACATTTCCAAAGCATCGAGTGCACAAGGTTTTAGCAATGCACAAGGTTTATTGTTGGTGATGGACGGCAACTACGCCAAAGCGGCGCAGGCGTTTGGAAACACAGTAAGCAACAATGCGGCGTTGTCACAAATCTTGTCAAAAGATTACAGCAAAGCATCCGCCACGTTGAATGCCATTGCTAATCCCAATGCAAAAACGGACTATCTGAAAGCGATTGTGGGCGCACGCACCAACAATTTGAGCGAAGTGACGACCAATTTGAAAAATGCTATCACGAAAAATCCGGCTTTAGCAGCCAAAGCGTTGAAAGACGTGGAATTTGCAAAATATTTGAAAAACAGTTCTTTCTTGCAAGCTGTGAGATAAGGCTGTTTCAAAAAAAATGAGACAAATGGTACGCAATGCACAAACATTGATCATAACTCCCTCATTATCAGTAGCATACGGGGGGGGGGGGGGTAGATTCCCCTGCACGCACCGACCGGCGCGCGAGCATCTTCACGTCCGCACGCTTCCGGCGTTAAATCCCGCTTTCACAAACATACCGGCAAGCCGTAATGGGACTTTCGAGTCTTGTTGCGGCTTTGTGTGTCCTGTTTCGTTCCGTTGCGGCTTTGCCGCCGTGGGTTCCCCTTGGCTGAAAGCCAATATTTTCATAACCGCAGGTCGTGACCTGCGGAAAGGCGATACCTGCCCACATCTGCCTGTAAGGCAGGACGGCGTGTTGGCCAACACGCCTTTCTCGCACGAATATCACATCCCCGCATGGTAGGTATGCGACTATTCGCGAATATCGATTATAAATAAAATGAGAATTATAAATTAAAAATTAAAAAAAGCATGAAAGCAAAAAACATTTGTTTTAGCCTGCTCGGCGCGATAGCCTTGAGCAGTTGTGCAACCGATTTGTATCAATCCAATCCGGTGCAGAGTAGTGGGAGAGAGATTTCCTTCAAGACGTTCGCGGACAAGCAGCTCCGCGCGAGTGTGACCACCGCAGGGTCGATGACCTCGTTCACCACCTCGGCATGGAGTCATCCGGCAGGTAGTGCTTATGACGGTTATGTGCTGAACGGCGTGACCGTGACACGCGGCGAAGAGGATGGGGCAGGTAAAAACAATTGGGACTATTTCCCGAAAGCCAGCTGGCCGGCAAGAGATTCGGTCGATTTCTTCGCTTACTCGCCCGCGTCCAGTGTGAATGTGACGGTCGGTTTGAAACAGGCGCCTTCGGTCACGCTCCCTCCTGCCACCGGTCCCGAGATTCAATACACCGTGCCCGGATGGGTCGGCGGCAGTCGTCCGATTGACCAGCAAGAAGATTTTATGGTGACTAAAAGCGTCGATTTGACTTATAAGCCAAGCGATCCTACGGTGCAATTGAATTTCAAGCACGCGCTGTCGCGGATTGTGTTCAAGGCACAAAATCAGAACCAAAACAAGACGTATGTGATTAAAGAATTGGCTTTGAGTAATTTGAAATCGAAAGGAACGCTCAACATGTTGGATTCGGTACCGAATGGAACGAATGGCTTTCTGCATACTCCGGGTGAGTACAACGTTTCATGGAAAGCACAACACGATTCGGTGACATACAAAGTGGATCTTGGAGACACGTATGTGCTTGTGCCTTTCGGCACCGCGAGCACCGCTTATACCGATGTTACCAATGCGAGTAACGGTTTGATGGTGTTGCCGCAAGAAACCGTGTTGGGAGCCTTCACCGGCAGCACGCCGGAATATGGCACGGTCGCCGAAATAGCCGCCAGTCCGGCGGATGCTACTTATTTGTACGCCACCGTTGCCGAAGTGGATTACCTCACCAACAAGACGGTGAATACGCGTCAGGTTGTTTTCCGGTTGCATGACCCGGCGAACAAAGCGCAAGGCATCGTGTTTGAAGCCGGTCGGCAATATACGTTCTTGCTGACGCTGGGCTTGGACGGCGAAGAGATTGTGTTCTCTATTCCGGATGTGACGGCGTTTAAGCCGCTTGCTGATGTAGATTTGCCGGAACCAACAACTTGGAAATGCGGAGACCCGATATTAGGTTATACGACTGCAAATTACGGTAATTCCGGTTTAACTAATCTTTGCTGGACAACGCAAAACATTGCCGAAGGCGTCGCGTCATATGATACCTACATAGATATAACGGGGACGATCCTGCCGTCTCCCACGAGAGGAGAGCGTGGTTTCTATTATACGTATGCAGAAGGGGACGCCGCGTGTAAAACTCTTGGTCCTGAATGGGCTGTGCCGACCACCACACAGTGGACGGCTTTTGATGGTGCTTTCGATACTCTCCTGGGGTCCGTCAGTTCGCCTGGAACGACCCTAGAATTACAGTCCGCATGGACCAGCATTACTTCAATCGGGGGACGTTACGACACTACCCCACCCGGCGACTGGAGACAGTGGGGTGAATGGGCGCTTTGGCTAAATGCATCGTCTCCACTTGCGTTTCGTTACGATGCCAACACTGCAGCTCACACGATATTATCCGGGAATAAATTGTCCGATGGGCTATTACTACGCTGCGTACGATTGATGCCGTAATGAATAAAACCGATGTCTGCGTGCTATGGGCCTCTCACGATCCATTTTGCTGACTTTGTCATTGACCGACACAGCCGTGCAGCTTGATCCTGTGAACGCCGCTTTCCCTCGTGCGACGGTCGATTTTTGACTGACAAACAAGGCGCTGCCTTGTTTGTCAGGAGGTTCACGTCCATAACCGATCGGGATTTCCCGACGAAATCCTATTGAAACAGGAAAAAGCTCGCAGCCAGATAATTGAAGCAAAGCACTGATTCGCTCGGGAGTCAGTGCTTTGCGTTTTTATTGTTAATCATTAGACAGACTACCAAGCCGCAAAAAGCGCCATAGGGCGTAATGAGCAAACAATGATTAACAGTTCGAGGCAGTTTCATTGTCATTGCGGGCTTGACCCGCAATCCACACCTAATCTTTTTTGCTCGGCAAAATTCCTGTTTTTGCGTTCAGCGAAGAAATCGCCGATTTGCCTGTTTTGCTTTCCAATTCCAAACGGGCATTTTTTGCAATTTCACCTCCTTGTTTGGCTACATTTAGGTGTTCGTCGAAAGAATCAGGATTGGCTGTTTCCGAGATTTGCTTGGTGGAAAGCTCGGCAAGCATATTCAATACCAATTCGGTGTTTGTCATGTTATCGCGCAGATTTTCTTTTTTCAAACCGTGACAAATTGTCACGGTTTCATTTCCTTCCACTCTAAGCCGTTGTTTCAACTTTCTCCAATATGCGGAAGGGTCAATACTATCGGTTAATATGGACACTACATCCACCACCGAAAAATACCATTCTTCACTCGCTTCGTCCCAAGCGGCACGTACATTCTTTTCTTCAAAGATTTTGATGCTTTCTTTCATTTTTCATTTTTTTATTGATTATTAAACACACGAGCAGACCACAAAAAGCGCCAACGCCATCAAACAAAAAATCCATCCAATCGCCTGTTCGGGAAGCCGTGAAGGATTGAACAATCTCGATGGAGCCACCGAAAATCAGTGGATAAATCAATGCGCTCCAAAGGATGCGTAGCATGCTGATTCGGCTTTTCAAATGGTTGGTGCTGTCAAAAAAGGCTACTCCGGATACTGCTAAAAACATGAGTGCATGCACCAATTTGTCTAAATTAGTCATTGGCAAGTCCATTGGCACTTCGGGAACGGTGATCAAGCACAGTGCCCATATCACGACAAAGAGTAGAATCGTTGCGGCATATTTCCGCAAAACAGTTGACCTTCGCATCATTTGTCGTCTTTTATGGCGCCGGCAAGGCTGCTGGCACCGATTCGGAAATAGTCCGGTGTCAGCCATTCTTCGCCCAACACTTCTTTCACAATGGTGTAAAAATCAATCGCTTCTTTCGCCGAACGTACACCGCCGGCAATTTTGATGCCGATTTTTTTGTTGTGCCATTTGTGGTATTCTTTGATGGCTTCGCACATCACATAAACCGCTTCGGGTGTGGCACCCGGATAGACTTTTCCGGTGGAGGTTTTGATGAAATCTGCGCCTGAATACATGGCTAAAATCGCCGCTCTTTTGATGTTGACGGACGTTTTCAGCAAACCTGTTTCCAAAATCACTTTCAGCACGGCATCGCCACAAACATCGCGAATTTCACCAATTTCATCACAAACAACTTCGTAATCTTCCGCCAAAAATTGCCCGCAGTTCAACACAATATCAATTTCGTCGGCGCCGTCGGCAAGTGCCAACGAAACTTCTGCGATTTTGATTTCCATAAATGTTTGTGCCGCCGGAAAGCCGCCTGCCACCGCCACAATCCGCACCGGCGTGCGCAAGGTATCTTTGACCGTTGCCACAAAATTGGGATAGACGCAAATGCCGGCCACATTTTTGATGCCGACTTTCGCGCTGTCAAAATTATTCACACTTTCCACAAATTTGAAGATGCTTTCTTCCGAATCTTCCGTGCCCAACGACGTCAAATCGATGCAGGAATACAGAAATTTCAACACTTCTGCCGTGTGGTTTACGGCAGATTTTTCTACAATAGCGCCGACGTTTTTATTTATCGCCACTTCGTCTAAATTCAAATCGAATTTACTGAGAATTTCTTGGTACTTATCCATTTTTTCAATATCTTTGTTCTTTGTATCGACAAAGGTACAAATAAAAATTGATGATATGAAAAAGTTATTCTGTGTTTTATCTTTCTGCGTACTTTTTTTTACTTGTACGCTTGCTCAAACGGTTGATACCGTAGAAGTGTTCAGCACCAAGATGAATAAAATGGTCAAAAATGTGGTGGTGCTCCCCGACGGATACAGCAAATCGGCGAAATATCCCGTGCTGTATCTTACCCATGGTTACGGCGGGAAATATGACACGTGGATCAATCACACCAAGAAAAGTCTGCCGCAAGATGCGAATAGATGGCAAATGATAATCGTGTGTCCGGATGGCGAAAACAGCTGGTATTGGGACAGTCCCATAAAATCAGATTCTCAATTTGAAACATACATAAGTTTCGATTTAGTCCACTACATTGATACGCATTATAACACCGTTGCCTCACCCAAAGGACGCGCCATAACAGGCTACAGCATGGGAGGACATGGCGGTTTGTGGTTGGGTATCAATCACCCTGACGTGTTCGGGGCATGTGGCTCTATGAGCGGAGGAGTTGACATACGCCCTTTCCCCAACAATTGGGATATGCAAAAATGGCTCGGAAAATACACAGAAAATCCGGAGCGATGGAACGAACATACCGTCATTACCCGGCTGAGTAAAATAACGCCGAATACGTTAGCGATTATCATTGACTGTGGGAAAGACGATTTCTTCTATCAGGTAAATGAAGCCTTACACAAAGAGATGCTGTATCGGAATATTCTGCACGACTATATTATACGTCCGGGAGGTCATACACACGACTATTGGAACAATGCGGTCGATTATCAAATGCTGTTTTTTTCCAAGTTTTTCAATAAGCCGGAACTGTGATTAGGATGATTTTTTGATTGGCTATGATTGTTATTGTGATTTTAATCATTATCTTTGCAAATTGTTTGTAAGTAGTTGCTAACTAAAACACAAATTAAATAATATAAACTATTGATTATGAAAAACAAAGATAAATTGAACATCAGCGACAGTCAAATGGCACTCTATCAGCCGGACAACTCCATTCGGCTGGACGTGAAAGTGGAGGAAGAAACCGTGTGGCTGACGCAGGCGCAAATGGTCGAATTGTTTCAAACGACTTTGCCTAATATCAGTATGCACATTCGTAATGTCTTCAAAGAAAGCGAATTAGATAAAAATTCAACTGTTCAGGATTTCTTAATAGTTCAAAAAGAAGGTAATAGGACTATACAAAGGACTGTTTCCCATTATAATTTGGACATGATTATCTCTATCGGCTATAGAGTTAAATCCAAACGGGGAATACAATTTCGTCAATGGGCAAACCAAATTCTAAAAGATTATTTATTAAAAGGCTATGCTGTTAATTATCAAATTGATCAAGTAAAACAATTGGCTCTCTCAACTGAACAACGTGTTTCTGAAACCGAAAAGCAAATTGCTTTATTTGTGAAACGCTCTTTGCCGCCCACAGAAGGAATTTTCTACGACGGACAAGTTTTTGATGCTTACACATTTGTTGCCGATTTAGTGAAATCTGCCAAAATCTCGATTGTCCTCATAGATAATTACGTTGATGAAAGCGTATTGCTCCTGCTCTCCAAACGAGCCGAAGGCGTGGAAGCAACCATTTACACCAAGCAAATATCGCCTCAATTTCAGCTGGATTTGAAAAAACATCACGAGCAATATCCAGCAATTATGGTCAAATTATTCACACGTTCACACGACCGATTTCTGTTAATTGACGACGAAGTCTATCACATTGGTGCTTCATTGAAAGATTTGGGCAAAAAGTGGTTTGCATTTTCAAAAATGGAGCTGGATGGGAATGTGTTTGTAAGTAATTGCTAACTAAAACACAAATTAAACAACATAAACTATTGATTATGAAAAACAAAGATGAATTGAACATCAGCGACAGTCAATTGGCACTCTATCAGCCGGACAACTCCATTCGGTTGGACGTGAAAGTGGAGGAAGAAACCGTATGGCTGACGCAGGCGCAAATCGCGGAGCTGTTTGGAACTCGCCGACCGGCAATTACCAAACACTTGAACAATATTTACAATACAGGGGAGTTGACCGAAAACAGCACATGTTCCATTTTGGAACATATGGGTAATGACGGAAAGCAAACATATTAACCCCTACCTCCGCTTAATTTAGGTAGTCTATTTGAATTTTGGCGAACAGCCTCTGTGTTTTCTGCGTAATTTCCGACAAGCGCCATACGTTACGGATATTCATTTTGTAAATTGCTTTTGAGAGTTCGATAATGTCTTTTGGCGAATGTTTGGATGACAGTTCGGCTTGCAGCAGGCGCGAATACAATTTGTAGTAAGCTATCATTGCCAAAAAATTGGCAAAGAGCCAACCCTCCATCACATAGCGGTTTTGCATGTATGAGACATCGGCCTCCAGATAGTTTTTGTAGCTGTCGAACATCACTTCCACATCGTTGCGCT
>BNTP01000083.1 GCA_025996695.1 Bacteroidia bacterium
AGGGATATAACAGTTTATTCAGACATTTTTTGGCGAGAATGAGAAGAAAATCGAAGTGTTACTCAAAGAGCGTAGAAATGCTGCAATTATCCTTGCTGTTGCTCATGCATCATAGAAACGGAACAATTTCTATATTTAATTAGCAATGCCAAATTTTAAATAAAAACACAGATGAAAAAAACAACATTCTTTTTGTGCGCTGCACTAATAATGGCAGTTTGCACCTCGTGCGCTAAAGACGAGTACGATTTATTTGCCACGTTGTATGGCAATGTGAATGACAGTGCAACGGGCGACCCGATAAGCAATGCTACGGTGGTGCTTAGTCCGGGTGGCAAAACAAAAACCACCGGTAGTGACGGCAGTTATCAGTTTGAAGATTTGGATGCTGCGCAATACACCGTTACGGTGCAGAAAACGGGGTATCAGACCAATCGCAAGACGGTTACAGCGGTGGCTGGAGAAAAGGTTGAGGCGAATATTCCGCTGACAACGAGTAATTAACATTAAAAGAGAAAAATATGAAAAAGATAATTTATTTGGTAATGGCAGCAATGCTTGTGATGAGCGGCTGCGCGAAAGATGAGCCAGAAGAACAAGTCGGCGGCATCTACGGTGTGATTACCGACAAAGCCACCGGCGAGCCTATCCGTTCTGCCGGAGTGCAACTTAATCCCTTGGGATTGAAAACGACTACGGGCAACGATGGGCAATATCAGTTTGATGATTTGAAGCCTGGGAATTATTCTTTGCAAGCGACTAAAACGGGCTATAAAGACCTTGTCAATCACAATATTACTGTTGTGGCAGGCAAAACGGCTAAAGGCGATGTGCAAATGGAAAAATTGCCCGCATCGTTGCGAGTGGTCAATGATAATAAACAGGATATTAGTACACTTGATTTCGGCAACGCAGATGCTGACATTACTCGATCATTCAGTATTTTCAATGATGGCATAGAAAGTATTGAATGGGAAATTACCAATACCAGCGAATGGATAACCAAAATAAGCAAAGAGAACGGTACACTAAAAGCGGGGGCTACACAAGGCATCGTTATTACTATTGACAGAAACAAATTGAGTGGAGGCGAAAATACAACTACTATTCAGGTAACTTCTGACAATGGTAGCAAAGCACTGACGGTAAAAGCAATAGGGTATGAGAAAGTAACTCTTAACACGTTGGAAGTTACTAACATTGCTACCAGTACTGCTACATTCAACGGGAAAATTACGGATGTCGGAACTCCAAAATACACCGAACGAGGATTTGTGTATTCCATGTCGTCAACGCCAACCATAGAAAACACTATTGCAAAAATGACGGCATTGATAACCGAAAACACAGAGTATTCTGCCAATATTAACGGATTAACACTCGACAAAACATATTATGTCCGAGCATATGCCATCAATAGAGCAGGAACGGCATACAGCACTAACGAAATGAGTTTTACGACAACAGAAGTGTTGCCGAATGTTACCACACAAGAAGTATCTAACATAGATGTTACCTCCGCAACTCTGAACGGAACTATCGTGAATATGGGCGACCCTGCATATACAGAAAGAGGTTTTGTATATGCCACGTTTACAAATCCCAATATAGCAAATGGTACAAAACAAATAGTTTTGGGCAGTGGAATGGGAATTTATGATGTTAGTCTTACGGGACTAGCGCAAGGCACGATCTATTATGTACGAGCATATGCCACAAACTCGAAGGGAACCGCATATGGAACGCAGGTTAGCTTTAAGGCAGAATCTTTGTATTTTGTTACATTATCAGCAACTGGTTTAGCTGTTGATAAAGCCGATGCTAGTAGTAGCACCGTTGATTGGTATAACGCTACCAGTCTGTGTGAAAAATCAACTCATGCTGGATTCAATGACTGGCGACTCCCCTCAATAGACGAACTGTACGCATTGAACGAAAATAAAGATGTTCTCCCAAACATGACATACCGATACTGGAGTTCTGACGAGAGTGGTTACGTGATGAACTGGGGTACTGGGGTACTCGTGAGTGTTCCTACAATCTGGTTTGCAAATTGCCGTTGTGTCAGGACATTGCCATAAAACAAATGTTGAGTTGGGCAAAGAGAAAAGCACTTTGCCCAACTTGCTATGAAAATGAAACGCCCCCTTATTTCAAAATAAACAAGGCAACTATCTTGCAATAAAAGCGCAAATATTATGTATTTATATTGCATGAATGAAATTTATTTTATAACTTTGCGCCAACTTAATTTTAGACTAAAAAATGCACATTCATCAAGCGTACATGTAAGCTAATTAAAATGCTATGTATCAGTAGTTTATAAATTGCGTATTAAAAATTTGCACTTTTTTTGCACTTGTTTTATTAGAAAAATAATCAAAACAAGGGATTAAAACGCGGACAAAATACCCATTTTTAGTCCCTTGTTTTATTTTCAGTAACCTATTCCACTTGTGGAACAAACGTTCTTTCAATCAGATCATTTTGGCTAATTAAAAGTTTTTTTGCCACCCTTTTAATTTCCAAGATTGTTTTTTCCGATATACGGAAAGTTACTTGCTTTGCATTTTCTCTTACCGGTTTTCTTCCGACTTTTTTTTTGTTTTCCATATCAATCAATTCAATTTTATTGCGAAATATCGGATATTGTCACGATAGCGTTTCAGCGTTTCGATAATTGCCTCATTTAGCGCAATCAGGTAATCGGCGTGATTCCTTTCTCCATTGCAACGGGCTAAAAGTGTTTCATACGTTGCTTTGGCACGCGCAACAGTTTCTTGTTGTGCTTTGATTTGATTTTCAATATCTAAACCACCATGGGCGGTTAGCTCTACTTCTGCATGCACATATTTTTTCATACATTTCTTTAGAAGCGTAGCGATTCGGCTTCTATTTTGAGCTGTTAGTTCAAAATCGTGTGTAAAATCTACTATTTTCAGAATTAAACCTCCCTTATTCAAGGGCAAAACGTATGAAAATATTTCTGTTTCTGAATTTTCTACATGCTTGAAAAAATCGCTAAGTAATTCATCTACGGTCAAATGAACTACTTTTGCAACAAACCCGACCGTTCGGTCGTGGCAAACAACAAAATCAAATGGGTAGGCCTCTGATTTTGTTCTATCAATTGTGAACAATGGGTATTCTCGTTTCATAAAATTTGCCCGTCAAGCCGATAGCGCAGCCGTTTGTTAATTATTCTTCGTTGTCATCGTCTTCAACATAAACGCCTAATTCTTTGGCGGTTTGTTTGTTTATTAAATCTCTCTCATAGAGCTTATTAGCAATTTCAAAATTATTGCTATCTAAGTCAGAAAGTTTAATTGCGCCCTGGTCACATCCCAAATCGGCGGTAGTGAGTTGTGAAGAATAGTGACAATCACCACGCCAGCTTGACCAAGTTATTCTTTCTTCAACGCTGTCTATAATTGACTTGCTAAACCTGCCAAAACTGTTACGGCCATAAGTCACGATATAGTCGGCATCTTCGATTGAGGGGGCATATCTATTGCTTTCAATGCTTTCGGCTCTGTCGCGCAGATTGGCTTCTAATTCATCAATGCTCGTGATTTTAATTCGTTCGATCTCTGTGAATGGTTTATATGCTTCCATAATTTCTGTTACGAAATAGCAATTATTTTGATTTCCAAAATTCCCATAACCGCCTTGTTCCATTTCCGGATTTTCGCTTTCTTTTAGCTCTTCAAAGCGAGCTATGGCCGCATCTTTTCCAAAAATAAGCTCTTGATTGTACCCACTGACATCGCCATTATACATTTCATTGGCACTTTCTACATACTTGGCTACCAAGTAGGCATCAATTCTACCTCTACGCCAATCCCACAAGTTTAGCAAGTTTTTTTTGCGCTCTTCTTGATATCTGATTGCTTGCAACCTATAATATTCTTCGCGT
Source organism: Bacteroidia bacterium (assembly GCA_025996695.1). Classification (GTDB taxonomy): domain Bacteria; phylum Bacteroidota; class Bacteroidia; order Bacteroidales; family Azobacteroidaceae; genus Azobacteroides. The sequence continues at coordinate 3,917 of BNTP01000083.1, forward strand.
TTTGCTTTTTTCGCTGAATTTTCAGCATTAAATTTTTCTTTTTCTTTTTCAAAGTCAGCAGGAAATTCTACCTCTTCTGTGAATTTTTCGCTTTTAAAGTGTTCGATTGGGAATTGTTTGTAGATCTCCCCTTTGAGATTAGAAAGAAAAACAGCAGTTTCTGTTACTGTTGCAAGAAGTTCTTGCGCGTTACTTTTTAATGTTTTCATGTTTTTTTTCAACACCTATAAACCTGGGTGTGCGGTTTTTTTGTTTATCAAATTAACTTCACCTATGGTTGGGTACTTCATTAACTTGTTCTCTATTGTTTTAAAAGCCCGTCAAGCCGATAGCGCAGCTTTTTTTTATTCAGATATGTCAATATTACCAATAAACATTCAAAATATTTCCATCTTTATCTTTAAATTCAGCGTTCCCTTTTTTTAAAGCCCAATACTTAAACTCTGCACTGTAACTATTGTCAATTTCAATTATTACAATTGTTCCCAATGGGTAATCCTTGTAATTTCTAAATCTTGCAAATGATACTAATGCTTCTGATACAATTTTTGAAAAATTAGGAAATGACATGCCTTTTTCAAACTCTGTGTTTTTTTTAATTTTATAAGTTTTCATATTTTTTTCTAACACCTATAACCCTGGGTGTGCGGTTGTTTATTTTATCAAAAAAACTTCACCTGTGGTGGGGTACTTGATTAATTTGATGATACAAAGGTACGGCTTTATTTCTAATTGTGCAAATAAAAATCAAACTATTTTTCAAAAAAACGCTAATTCTTAACAAAGATTAACTAAATGAGGCGTGAAACAGGTAGTGAAGTATGCGTGCTTCGCGGTAATCGTTATAATATGGCTGGCTTCTGAACCATACTTGCACATTCTTCTTACCTTTCGACGAATTGCACCGCTGGCAGGCGGGCACAATATTAAAGACCGCGCTACCCCCACCATAATGGCGGGGTATAACGTGGTCTTTCGTCAGATCAGTAGACCTCCCACAGTACGCGCACCGGTGACCGAATTTTTTTCGCACCTTTGCTGTGTATTTGTGTGATAGCTTTTACATGGAGGCAGGGGATTTTTAACTATCCCAAATGTGCAATTTATTTGAAAAAATCCTCCACAGTAAAAAAACGAAAATCGCAAAACCAATAGGAATGATAATCCACCACCATGATAGTTTCGTACCGGTTTCCGATGATTTTTTTTCTTCTAATTGCGTCTTTAATTTCACATTGTAGTCGCTCAAATCTTTAACAACGTTTCGGATGCTATCTACTTCACGTATCAATTCCTGCTGTCTTTCCAAAATATAGGTGTATTGCTGTTCAATGTTTGAAATTTCCGTGCTGGTTTTAGTGTTTGTTTCGCTCTTTACGGGCGGTTTTCCGGTTTCGGGCAAAATGGGCTTATCTGTGTCATAAGTTGTGGTACTGACTTCTGTATTTTTCTTCAAATTGGTTTCCAGCCAGCGACTGACAGAGCTTTCAATTGACGTGTTGAAGTCGGACGACCGGTCAACTACTTGTGAATTATTGACCGTAATGTTCGATTTCGTTTTATCTTCCAATTGAATGGTTGATTTTTCAGAGGATTGTTTTTGTGTCCGGCAGCCAACGAGTGCAAAACACATCAAAATGCAAATAATGTATTTTTTCATTTCCCGTTTATTTTAGGTGTAAAATTTGCTTGCGATAGGGTGTTGTTGAAAGTCCGATGTGAATCCACGAGTAATCATATTCATCAATCAACTGGTCGAAATTCAATCCACTTGCTACGATTTTTTTGAAAGCAGCTTCATTTTTCACCCGATTTCCAAGCGTGAAGTCGCACGCCAATCCTAGCAGATGCTTGGATTTATCCGCCCCTTTTACCTTGACATTCAATGCCGGGCAGCGATAGCCGCTATTGATAATCAACGGCACACCGAGCAGGTCACGGATAGGTTGCATAACGCTCAAAACCAAACTTTTAATGTTCGCCTCAATAATAGCGTTTGGAGTGTTGTCAATTCCATATTTTTTAGCCGTCGGCGATACCCAAAATTCTTCCAAATCAAAATTGTTTGTTATTTTCATATTCATTGTTTGTTATTGTTGTTTTCTTCATATTCTTTCAGCATGTTGGATATAAATGGTATCACTGCCAGCACTTTCACCGACAACAGGTAGTGCAAAAATTTCAGGAATTTGTCTTCCGGAGAAATTTTTTGTGCATTTTCCACGATTGAAAGCCCCTCAATGTAAACGTATGCCCACATAATGATTGCGCTAACTTTTTGAAACTCAATGTATTTGTCCACTTCTAACCGGTCATAGATGACATAGACGCAAACGATGATTGCGAGATATACGAGCAGTTTCACTAATGACCACCGTAGCCGTTTCGACACAAATCCTAATTTTCCGGTGGTCTTGATGTAGGCGGCATAACCGGTGGCAAAGTCCACAAAGTAGAGGATGATTACGAGCACTATCATATCCTGTGTGGGTGAGAAATATGCTCCGATACTGCCAAATGCAAATGCGAACCATGCGAATAGCTGTTGAATTATACTGTTGTTCATGTTTAATTATTTTCGCAAAATTAATCAAACAAATCTGTTAAATTATGATTCCATATAAATGATTTTTCACAATTTGAAAAATGTGGAAAAATTTATGAAAAAAGTCCCCACTTTCGTGAGGACTTTCCATTTAGATTTTCGCGCAGTGTCGGCACCGAATCAACTTGTGCGTCACGCTGTCGCCGCTCAATACGAGGATTCCGTCGCGGGCGTTTCTTGTTTCACACTCGCACGTTAATCGTGCGCGATAATACTCCTGTTGGAGAGATTGGGCAAAGGCAGTCATCTCGCTGCGTTTGCTGAAATAAAGTGTTTTCATTTTTGATAAGTGTTTGACTTTTGCACAGAAAAACGGCTGTACATTTCCCGTCGCTAAACAAGTTCTAAGTGCAACGCACAAAAAAACAAGGAAATAATACAACCGTAATGTAATTCAGGACATAAAAAAAGACCTGTTTTGGCAACTTTCGTTGCACTTATAACTTATTTAGCGATGCAAAGGTACGACAATTTTTTCATAACTTTTTACTTTTTAATTGTTTATAATAAGATATTTAATTTGCTTTATCAATCAATTCAAATATCTTATCCTGCAATTCTTTTATTCGTTCATTCATTTTGTCCATCCTGTCCAAATTTTCTTTGTTCCTCTCATAGCTGTTCTTAACGATGTCCTGTTCCCTGTCCATCATATTTTTAACAATAGCATCTCTATCTGTTATTATGCTTTGAATGAATTTATCCTTTTCAGACAGCATATTTACGCAGTTTTTATCCTTTTCTTCAATCTGCTTACGCAATTTTGCTATAATAAAGTCCTTGTCTTTCAACATGTCTGTCAAATTAGATAAATCGGCAGGATTGAAGAGGCTGTTATTTCCCATTTGAACATTGTGGCCATTATTAATTGTATGTCCATTGCCCTGTATTCCTACTACCCCATTATTTTTATCTACTTTGTTCTCTTGTAATTTATCACTGTTATTATAGTTTATATCTCGACCGGCATTGCTTCCAACGATTCCACTATTATCCCTGCCTATTGAAATTTCATTTGCGGCTTGAGATTCCGTTTTTAGCATTTGCCCCTCTCCAGTCATTAGCCAACCGGTGCTTAGTTCTGGAAAACGTAGAGAAATAGCATGTACCTTATTTGGCATAATCGTTTGCGTAATGCCATTTACGTATCCATTTGACAATCCACACATTCTTTCAAATTCTCTTATTGAAAGTTTTTTGTAATCAATAAACAATCTAACTCTTTCATTTACAGTTGTTTCCATATTTTATTATTTAGAATTTGTCTAAATTACTACATTTGTAGTAAAATAATCTACAAAATACTTGCGAGATGTAGATTAATAGTCTACCTTTGTCCCCGTAATCAAACGCGAATGGACATAACCAACCATTAAGCCCGTTCAAGCGAGATTACACCTAACATTTCAGCACTCGCAATAATGCGATTTCAGATGCTTAGGTTGTCCGTTCATATTTACAATTTTATCGACCAAATAAAACTTTGCAAATATACGGACTTTTTTTGAAATAATAAAGACTTCCGCGAAAAGTCTATAATTAACATAGCTATTGGCTACTACCTCTCACAATTCGCGGTGTGGGAGTGTTGGTAGCCATTTTTTTGTACAATGAAAAAAGAATTGAATGTGAGTTGCGATAAAGAATTGAATGTGAGTTGCGATAAAGAATTGAATGCGAGTTGCGATTTGGCTTTCAAGCCAATTCTATCAATAGATGAGGCTTGCCTTTTTCTCAATTACGGAAAATCATACCTGCAAGAATTACGCGAAACAGGTAAGATAGCCTACCTCCAAAAAAAGGGAGGGAAAAAAGCTGTTATCCGATTCAAACGAGAGCACCTATTGGACTACATCGAAAAAAATTTTGATGAGATGACTCCATTCCCAACTCAAATGAAATATCAACTAAAAAAAAATAAATCATGAGAAAAAAAAATCGAAGATTAGCAGCAAACGGATTGATCAGCATCATTGCATTTATCGCAATCGGAAACACCTTGCCGCACATTCATTCATTAGTAATGATAGCGGCCATATACATGATTCTATCCGCATTTCTTTGGGCTATATTCCATAATATGGAACCCATCGACCTGCGAAACATATTTAAAAACAAAAAAAAATAAATCCTATGTGCATAGTATGTGATGAATTTGGCGGAATGGGATGCCCTGCGTGCCAAACACGCGACGATTACAACGACGACTACGTCGAGCCTATTATTAGCTGTCATTCTTGCGGAGAAGAACTGCCAAGTGATAAATACAACATTGACGGCCGTCCCTACTGCGTGGAGTGTTTCGACTACATTAACGGGTCATATATTGATTATTATAATTAAAAATAGTATAAAATGTTGGAAGAAAAAATTTTAGAATTTTTAGAAATAAACAGCGGTTCCGGTAGCGGTATCGGTAGCGGTTACGGTGACGGTTACGATTCCGGTTACGGTTCCGGTTCCGGTTACGGTTCCGGTTTCGGTTCCGGTTTCGGTTCCGGTTCCGGTTCCGGTTCCGGTAGCGGTTTCGGTGACGGTGACGGTGACGGTTCCGGTTCCGGTTACGGTTT
>BNTP01000084.1 GCA_025996695.1 Bacteroidia bacterium
CTTTCACATTTCCTGAAAAAACAACATTCAACCGTGTGCTCATCCAGGAAGATATTACTTTGGGGCAGCGTGTCCGCTCATTTGTCATCGAAACATTGCAAGACAAAAAATGGCAGCCTGTGAATGCGGTGGATTCCACCACTACGATTGGATATAAACGGATTGTGCGGTTTGAGGATGTAACGACCAAAGAATTTCGCATTCGCATTTTGGATGCGCGGGGGACGGTATATATTAACAATGTAGAAGCCTATTTGGCGCCTCCTTTGCCTGATGAGCCAATCGTCGTGCCAACGGGCAATATTCCTTCCACGGCATTCACCGTCATTGCGCCAAGCGACGGAAAAACAGCTCGTTTATTTGATGCCAATGGCTATTCGTTTTATCGCCTGCCGAAAAGGAGTCCTGAATTAGCCATTCAATTGATTGAGCCACAGATAATCACCGGATTTCGCTACACGCCTAATCAGAATCGCGATGCCTTGGATTATATTACGAATTATCAACTTTTCATTGACAATCAACTCATTTCCGAAGGTGAATTTTCAAACATCAAAAACAGTCCAATTATGCGGGAGATTCGTTTCAAACCCACGCATGGACAAGTGGTGCGCTTTGTTGCCTCCGGTGTAATCAATGATGCTGCGGCCGGACTTGGGGAATTTTCGTTGTTGGAAGATTAAATAAATTTGCAAATGTATTTATAAATGCTTACCTTTGTGGTGTAATTAAAACATGAAAGTTATGGAACAGTTAGCCGGTGTAAATATTGAGAGAAATGAAGATAAGCCGTATAATCCCGAATTTGTGGCGAAAATAAAAGCGAGAGAAAAAGAGGAGTCAGTTTCTATTGACTATCACAATTTATGGAAATAAAATTCAGAAAATCTGTGTATGATGATTTTGATTATTTCAATGCTTTCCATTCGAGGACATTACAAATAAGACAAATATGAAATTAGAAATTTGCATCGATTCTGTTCAAGGAGCCCTAATCGCCAAATCATCGGGCGCTTACCGCGTGGAATTGTGCTCCAATTTATTGGAAGGAGGCATAACGCCTTCGTTCGGGATGGTTCAAGAAGTGTGTCTATTTGCCGATGATTTGAAAGTGTACACGCTGATTCGCCCGCGAGGCGGTGATTTTTTATATTCCGATGAAGAGTTTGAAATCATGCAAACAGATATTTGCTCTTGTGGCGAAAACGGTTGCGATGGCGTAGTCATCGGGATGTTAAACGCCGACGGAACAGTCGATAAAGAACGATGCCGCGAATTGATAGAAACCGCAAAAGGCTACGACATGGGCGTGACTTTTCATCGCGCTTTTGACCGTAGCAACGATTTGTTTCAAGCCATGGAAGATGTGATAGAAATCGGCTGCGAACGCATTTTGACTTCCGGAGGTTACGACAATGCCATCGAAGGAAAAGACGTTTTGCGGCAATTAATCGAAAAAGCAGGTCAGCGCATCATCATTATGCCGGGGGCAGGAGTTACGCCCGAAAACGCCAAAGAATTGATTCAATATACCGGATTACAGGAACTGCACGGCACGTTTCGCAGTATGTATACCGGAAAAATGCAATACAAAAATCCGAATTTGAGCCATCCTGAACAGGAATATAATTTTTGGATGACGGATGCCGAAAAAATTAAAAAAATAATTCATTTATAATATGAAAAAAGTACTATTCTCCCTGTCTATGTTGCTTGTGCTGTGCACAGCCTGTCAAGACAACCATTTTTTGAAAGATGCCACGTATCGCAATCAAGTGCATCAACAGTTTGAACAACGGAAGTCCGAAGCCGTGAATCGTCAAGCAGCGCTATTTTCTGTGCTTGAAAATCAGTCACTTACAGTGGCACAACGCGAGGCTTTGGAATTTTTGTATGCCTACATGCCTTTGAGCGATTTGGCAGATAAAGACGGCGATTACTTTTTGCAACAAGTGGATTACGCCTTCAAAGCACGGGATTATTTCTCGTGGGGGGGAAGCATTCCTGAAGATATTTTCCGACATTTTGTGTTAGTCTATCGCATCAACAACGAGGATTTAGATACGGCTCGCGTGGCTTTTTTCGATGAATTGAAAGACCGAGTTAAAGATTTATCCATGTATGATGCCGCCTTGGAAGTCAACCATTGGTGTCACGAAAAAGTGACTTATCGGGGAACGGATGCTCGCACATCCGGCTCATTGGCGTTAATAAAAACGGCTTGGGGACGTTGTGGCGAAGAATCCACGTTCACGGCTACCGCATTGCGTGCGGTAGGCATCCCGGCTCGCCAATGTTACACGCCGCGTTGGGCGCACACGGACGACAATCACGCTTGGGTGGAAGTTTGGATAGACGGCAAATGGCATTATATGGGTGCTTGTGAGCCAGAGCCGGAATTGGATATAGCGTGGTTTACCGCTCCGGCTAAACGTGCGATGATGGTGCACACCAAAGTTTTTGGGCTTTATAACGGTCCTGAAGAAAAAAATTCAGAAACATCGCTCTATTCGGTTATCAATCTTACCGCAAATTATACTCAAACACGAGAAGTGAAAGTGCGTGTGGTAGATGCTGATAATCAACCGGTTGAAGGTGCTCGCGTGCAATTCAAATTGTATAATTACGCCGAATTATACCCCATTTCTACCAACACCACCGACAAAAACGGCGAAACATCCATCATCTCCGGCTTGGGCGATTTAGTGGTTTGGGCGGATAAAGAGAATGTTTATGGCTGTCAAAAATCCGAATCGACGAGCCAAGTAACAACAGTGAAATTAGATCGCCAATCGGGCGTCACATACGCCGATGATTATGTAATAAATGTGCCGTCGGAACAACCAACTAAGGAAATTTCGGCAGAAAAAATTGCGGCTAATGTCGTTAGATTGGCACAGGAAGATTCCATTCGCAATGCTTATATGGCAACTTTTGCCACACAAGCACAGGCAGATAAATTGGCTGCTGAATTGGGTTTGAACAAAGATAATGTTTGGAAACAGTTGGAATTGTCGCAAGGAAATTGGCAAGAGATTACGGATTTCATTACTGCAGAAAAACAAAATCCGTATCTGTTTTCGTTCCTTGCCGCGCTGAAAGCCAAGGATAAACGCGACACCCCGACTTCAATTTTAAGCAATCACATCAACGCTGTTATTCCTGCGCAGGCGGGAATCCCTTCGGATTTGATTGCCCCCTACATCCTCTCGCCACGCATTGGAATCGAATTGATAACCCCTTGGCGCGGCTATTTTGAAAAGAAATCTGCAATGGATGCCGAGCAAATCATTCAATATATCAAAGACAGCATCACAATCAACAACGAGGATAACTATTATAATTGCGCAATCACACCACGCGGCAGTTATGAATTGAAAATAGCCGACAAGCGTTCGCGCAATATCCTGTTTGTGGCTATGTGTCGCGACAATAATATTCCCGCACGCCTTGAAATCACAACGGCTAAACCGCAGTATTACAACAAGAAACAATGGATAGATGTTGTTTTTGACCTTTCTGAAAATGCGACATCCAATTTGCCACAAGCAAAATTGACGCTGGAAAATAATCCGTCTAATATTGTGAAACCGGGTTATGAATCGCATTACACGTTGGCAGTATTCAAAAATGGCGATTTCCAAACATTGAATTATGAAGGAAACGCATTGTTGGCAAAATTTCCGGCACAACTCACTTTGGACGAGGGCTATTACCGCTTGATGGTCGGCAGTCGTGCCAATGACGGCTCGGTGACCGTTCACGCCGACTATTTCAATTTGCAGAAAAATAAGCCACAAACGATGAGCGTAAAATTGCCCGAAGTGAAAGACAAGCTGTTTGTCAAAGGCATAGTGGACATGAATACGGAGATTGAACCGGACAATCAAACAAAAACAAGTTTGAAAAAATTGGCGAACGGACAAGGTTTATTGATCTGCTTCTTAGACCCGAGCAAAGAACCGTCCAAACACATTTTGCAGGATTTGCCGGCTGTTCGCACACAATTGGAAACGTGGAATGGCGGTGTGTTGATGCTCATTCCGAGTGATAAAAAAAGCACGGCGTTTGATGCAAACGCTTTCCAAGGGATGCCTAAACAAACGACGTGGGGCGTAGACAACAATCGTGCCTTACTGAATGCCGTTGCAGGAGCGTTGCAAATCAACTTTCAAGACGGATTCCCGTTGACAGTCTATTTGTCACGCAATGGTGGCATCCTGTATTCCTCCACCGGCTACCACATCGGCACCGGCGAATCAGTTTGGAAAATCATACAGCAAGAAAAATAAAATAATTATGACGCACAACATACAATGTCAAAAATGTGTGATTATATGAAAATAGTAGAAACACGGCGCGCCGCGTTTCTACAAATGGCAGGTAATGAACATATTGCGACCATAACTCCCTCATTGTCAGTAGTTTACGTGGGGGGGGGGGTAAATTCCCATGCAAAAACCAACCTGCGCAGGAGCGTCTTCGCGTCCGCGCGCTTCCGGCGTTAAGCACCATTTTCACAAACATACAAGCAAGCCGTAACGAGACTTTCGAGTCTTGTTGCGGCTTGTTGTGTTGGTTGCAAATGAAGGAAGGTGTGTTAGCAAGGGGTGTCTCCGCTGCGGGGCTCCGCCCCTTCGGTCGACAAGACGGCGCCATTTTTTTAAGAGAGAGAGGAAAGGCAACGGCGGCTCCGCCGCCGCTGCCTTTCCTCCGACCCCCACGACAAGGTCGTCTTGTCGAGTTTCTATAAAAAATTTACATAAAAAAGAATGACGTATTTTTGCATCGTTCATGGCAAGTGGCAGTCCCCAATCTCGTTGAAAATCAATGAGTTGCGTAAAACCGTCATTGGTAAAAACAACTTATGAAACAACTCCAATTTGGCAAGATTTCGGAACAATTATAAAATCGTTGTTGATGTGACAGATGTGAGTTTGAATAAGTCAACAAGTGTCTTGCTTGTTGGTCAAAAGGAACAGTTGGCGGCTGCCATTTTACCGACAAGTGCTACTAACACAAATGTATAGCGATGATGCTATTGCATCGGTAGATAGCTGTTTCCGCAGGCTCAGCAAAAGCAACAAACATAGCAGTGAACTCAGCCACCATAACTGCTACAACTGTTGATGGAGGTTTTACCGCAACTTGTGTCGTAACAGTGGTTGATGCAAGTGGATATCAAGCAGAAATTGCAGCTTTACAGGAACAAGTCCAAGAATTACAAGCAGATACCACTCAGATGCAAAGCGATAAATCGCAATTAGAAGATACAATTATTGAATTGAACGCAACGATTGCTTTATTGCAGCAATTATTGGATAAAGTCAAGGCACCGGAATAGAGCAGGTTGCATCAGGCACAATCAATATTTATCCCAACCCTGCCAAGCACGAGCTATTCATCACAAGCGAATCGCCGATAGAAAGTATAGAAATTTACAACACGGCCGGCGTAAAGGTTTTGTCAGATAATCATTTTTCAGGCAAAGTCGACCTTTCCACTTTCCCGAACGGCACGTATTTTGTGAAAATCAAGACGACAGAATCTTGGGAGGTGAAGAAAATAGTTGTAAATAAATAGATTGCAATTGTCCCATTTTAAACCCGTTCAGGTTTATACAATTGGGAACGGCAAGCACTAAAAACGCTTGCCGTTATTGTAATATACCCCCGATATGAAACAAATTCAACCACTTTACACCCTAATTTTGATACAAAATAGCTATAATTATACCCTAACTTTGAAACAAAAGCATTATCTGGTCCGCGTTGCAATTTTGATAACCCCGTACAAGCGAAGCGGAGGGGTGCACTTTACCTTGCACTGCGCTGCGCTTGTGCAGGGTTATCAATATGCATTAACGCTGCTCTTTTCTCCCATTTTTTGTTCCCCTCCAAAATTTTCAACTCTAATATCTAAACTCTAAACTCTAAAAAAAGTTCCCGCCACAAGGCTTAACCGAGAGATTAGAGAGAGAGAATGAAACTTCATTCGCAGCTTAAACTCTGTGCGGGATACTTTTGTTATTGTTTAGCACAACTTTGCTATCACTTTGCCAATAATTCGCGAAGCTGTTGAATCGATTCTTTTCAAAAAACGTGGATTCCTGTTAAGAGTCGGGTTTATATTGAGTATCAAGGAGTTAGCACACAAAAACCCGCTTCGACACCCACTTTTGCACCCAAAAATCACCCATTTTTCGGGTGAAAAAACCCACTTTTTTTTCACATAAATTAAGAGATTGTTCTGTCAAACTTTGTTAAATACTTGTTTGGTCGGAGTATAGGCTGTACTTTTGTTCTCGAAATGAAAACAGTTTCGTTTCGAGAAAATAAAAAAACGAGGATTCTTAACAGGAATCCTCGTTTTTGGGTAAAAATGGGGGCGGAAAATTCGGGGTTGGGGGGATTCAAACCGGTCTTGAAAACCATTTTTCCCCTTATTTTGATGCGGTTGCCCTGAAAAAAAATATGCGTCTGTATGGCAAATTCAATTTTATCACGTATCTTTGTACCGAAAAAAGCAATAAATGAAACTCAACACAATAGAAGAAGCAATAGAAGATTTCAAGGCAGGAAAATTCCTGATTGTGGTGGACGATGAGGATCGCGAAAATGAAGGCGATTTCATCATTGCAGCCGAAAAAATCACGCCGGAGAAAGTCAATTTCATGATGACTTACGGTCGTGGCGTGCTCTGCGCACCCATCACGGAAGAGCGCTGTCAAGAACTGGAATTGGACATGCAGACGTCCAAAAATACGTCCATTTACGACACGCCATTCACGATTACAGTCGATAAACTTGGCGGCGGGTGCACCACCGGCGTATCCATGTTTGACCGTGCGGAAACCATCCGGACACTGGCAAATCCTGCCACGAAGCCCGAAGAATTGGGGCGTCCTGGACATGTAAGCCCTTTGAGAGCACGCTCTCGCGGCGTTTTGCGCCGTGCCGGTCACACGGAGGCTACGATTGACCTGGCACGATTGGCCGGACTGTATCCCGCGGGTGCACTGATTGAAATTATCAACCCCGACGGCACAATGGCTCGCTTGCCGCAGTTGATGGAGGTTGCAAAAAAATTCGACATCAAAATCATTTCGATTGAGGCATTGATTGCCTACCGTCTGAAACAGGAATCGCTGATAGAACGTGGAGAAGCCGTGAATATGCCGACGCAATTCGGCCATTTCAAACTCATCCCATTTCGTCAAAACTCATCCGGATTGGAACATATAGCCTTAATAAAAGGCGAATGGAAGCCTGAAGAGCCTGTTTTGGTGCGTATGCATTCGAGTTGCATGACAGGCGATATTTTTGCGTCCATGCGTTGCGAGTGTGGCGAACAACTCCACAAATCCATGCAAATGATTGAACAAGAAGGGCGTGGCGCAGTCGTTTACCTCAGTCAGGAAGGGCGCGGCATCGGTTTCATGGAAAAAATGAAAGCGTACAAACTGCAAGAAGAAGGTTTGGACACAGTGGACGCTAATTTACATCTCGGTCACGATTCGGACGAACGCGATTATGGCATTGGTGCCCAAATCCTGCGCGAAATAGGCGTTTCCAAAATCCGTCTAATCACCAACAATCCCGCAAAAAAAGCAGGATTAGAAGGCTACGGACTCGAAATTGTCGAAAACGTCCCCATCGAAATCACCCCAAATCCCTACAATGAAGCCTATATGCGCACTAAAAAAGAGCGCATGGGGCATCGGCTCAAACTTTGAATGAAGATGTTTTAAAATATGAATTATGGAAAAGAAATCGACGGAAATATTTACTGAGGGTGCTTTCGCTGGTGGATATACCGAGGTGGTGAATGATAAAGGGCTTTCCTTTGGGACAACGCTGCAAGCGGGCAAATATACCGTTGAGCGGGTGATTGGTGCCGGTGGGTTTGGAATCACCTATTATGTGCGGCACAATGCACTGGGAAGCCATTTTGCTATGAAAGAGTTTTTTATCAACGGCTATTCTACGCGCCAGACGGAGCATACCACCATTGCGCTGCAAGGGCTGGACAAGGTTGTGTATGACAAATATCTGCAAAAATTCATTGAGGAGGCACAAACTTTGGCGCGGCTCAACCATCCAAACATCGTGAAAATAGTGGATGTTTTTCAGGAAAACAACACCGCCTATATCGTGATGCCGTTTGTGGAAGGGCAAACGCTTCAGCAAATAGTGGCGGAGCGGGGCAGACTGAACTATGAAACCGCCCTCGATTACATCACGCAATTGTCGGAAGCCGTCGATTACATCCACCAACGCGATATTCTGCACCGCGACATCAAGCCGGACGATATCATCATCACGCCGCTCAACAAAGCCATCCTGATAGATTTCGGCTTAGCGCGCGAGTTCATTCAAGACAAAACGCAAAGCCACACCACCATCCTCTCGCACGGCTACGCACCGCTGGAACAATATTCAACCAGCAGCCGCAAAGGCTCTTACACAGACATTTATTCGCTGGGCGCAGTATTTTATTTTGCCCTAACCGGAAAGAAGCCGATGGATGCCACCATGCGCACAATGGAAACGATGCCTGAGCCGAAAGCCCTTGCGCCTAATATTCCCGAAGCAGCCAACCGCACGATTGTGAAGGCGATGCAGTTGAAGCCGGAGTTGCGGCATCAGCGGGTTGGGGAGTTTGTGGGGGATTTGGATAGTAAGAAAAAGCAGAAGAAAATAAAGAAAAAAAGGAAAGGTTTCATCAAAAATTTAGTGTTGTTTCTTGTAGGGCTTGCATTAGTTGGTGGGGTTTTGTTTTTTGGAAACAATTATTATGCTGAAACTCAATTTGATTTGGGCAAGCAATATTATTATGAGGCGAAAAATTATAGCGAAGCGATTGAATGCTACAGAAAAAGTGCAGAACATGGAAATGCTAAGGCTCAAAATAATTTAGGGAATATGTATCGCAACGGTAAGGGAGTAGAGAAATTGGCATTGCTAATTAAAAATATATTTGTATCTTTGCAGAAAAAAAAGCTATGAAATGTCCAAAATGTTCGTGCGATAAACGAGTTAAATCTGGCACTATAAAAGGCAGACAGCGTTATAAATGCAAAGAATG
>BNTP01000085.1 GCA_025996695.1 Bacteroidia bacterium
TCAAATAATCCCATATGTCCTCGTCTTTTGTACTGCATCTTACTACATTTTTATAGGTTGTTTATACACTGCAAAGATACGCATAATTATTTGATTGACAATGAATTAATTTTTAGAAATCCCCTGAAAATAGTTTGTACCTTTGTCGAAGAATATAGTTGTGACGAGGTTTCGACTAGGTCGCAATGGAAGTATAATACACGCAAAATGGACATTAGACTAATGGTAGGCAATAAAAACACTCATAACTCCCTCGTTATCAGTAACTTACGGGGGGGGGGTGTGGGGATAAATTCCTTACCCTCGGCACGCGTAGCGTGTCGGCTTAGCCTTTTCGCGATTTTCGCGCTAAACAACAATTTCACACACATACCAATAAGCCGCAACAGGACAATCGTGTCTTGTTGCGGCTTTTTCCGTCATGTTCCGTTCCGATGCGGCTCGTTCCGTCCTTGCGAGGGCGAAGTCCGAAGCAACCCAGCAAAAGCCGCTGGTTTGCTTCGCAACTTCGTAGCTCGCAATGACGGCGGCTCCGCCGCCGCGGAGCTGCGCCTCTGCGGGTGTTCCGCCGCCGCCGGTTCCCCTTGGCTGAAAGCCAATATTTTCATAACCGCAGGTCGTGACCTGCGGAAAAGCGCCGCAAGTCCACATCTGCCTGGAAGGCAGGACGGCGATAAAATCTTGCCTATCAGGCAAAAGAGCGGATGTCCTGATTTTCCGCAGGTTGCGCTGCCCCCTTCGACTTCGCTCAGGGCTTCGGCATCACCCACCTGCGGTTATGAAAATACCGCCCATTCGGGCGGCTTGTTGGCAGGAGGTGTCTCCGCGTCGGAAACACCTCCTGCCAACAAGCCTTTCTATGGTGTCGCGTTGGCTAACAAGCCTTTCCCGCACAAATACCACATCCCTGCATGCCGTAAGCATGCAACCCCATTCGCCAATGGCCGCATACCTACCATGCGGGGCGCGTGAGGCTTGGCCGTTTCTACCGAGCGATGCAATCCTAACGGATTGGCCGGGCAAAATATTGAACAATGAACAATGAAAGAAAAATAATGATAAACAAAAAAAATTTAGAAAAAGATGAAGAAAAAAGAAATTTGTTTTAGCCTGCTCAGCGCGATAGCTTTGAGCAGTTGCGCAACCGATTTGTATCAAAACAATCCGGTGCAGAGTAGTGAGAGGGAGATTTCCTTCAAAACGTTCGCGGACAAACAGCTTCGCGCGAGTGTAACCACCGGTGGTTCGATGACTTCGTTCACCACCTCGGCATGGAGCCATCCTGACGCTGCGGTCAGTACAGCAAATCCTTACAACGGTTATGTGCTGAACGGCGTGACAGTAACACGCGGCGAAGATGGTGGCGCTACTTGGGACTATTTCCCAAAAGCCAACTGGCCGGCAAAAGACTCCGTGGATTTCTTCGCTTACTCGCCCGCGTCAAGTGTGAACGTGACAACCGGTCTGAAACAGGCGCCCTCAGTCACGACCCCTCCTGCCGCCGGCCCAGAGATTAAATACACCGTTCCGCTTGACCAACAAGAAGATTTTTTGGTGACAAAAAGTGTCGATTTGACTTATACAAGCAGTCCTACGGTGCATTTGAATTTCAAGCACGCCTTGTCACGAATTGTTTTCAAGGCTCAAAATCAGAACAAGAACAAGACGTATGTGATTAAAGAATTGGCTTTGAGTAACCTGAAATCGAAGGGAACGCTCAACATGCTGGATTCGGTACCGGATGCTACGAATGGCTTTCAGTATGCTGCGGGTTACAAAGTAAGCTGGAAAGCACAATTCGATTCGGTGACTTACAAAGTGGATCTTGGAAACACAAATGTGTATGTGCCTTACAGCACAGGCACTGCGAGTGGCGATTACACCGCAGTCACCAATGCGAGTAACGGTTTGATGGTGCTGCCACAGGAAACTGTCTTGGGAGCCTTCTCCGGCAGCACGCCGGAATATGGCACTGTCGCCGAAATAGACGGCTCACTGCCGGATGCTACTTATTTGTACGCTACCGTTGCCGAAGTGGATTACCTCACCAACGACACGGTGAATACACGCCAGGTTGTGTTTCGTCTGCATGACCCGGCGAACAAAGCGCAAGGTATCGTATTTGAAGCAGGCAAGCAATATACGTTTTTGCTGACCTTAGGCTTGGACGGCGCAGAGATTGTGTTCTCTATTCCGACGGTGACGCCGTTTAATGAGAGTGCAGTGGTGGATGCGCCGAAAGTTCCTTTCCCTTGCGGCACACCGTTTAAGGGTTATAATACAGCGAATTATAGTAATGCAGGATTAACTGATCTTTGCTGGACAACGACAAATATTGCCGAAAGCACCGCTAATTCAGTGGATACATATCCGAGTAAAACATTGGGAGAACGTGGTTATTATTACCCATGGGATGAAGCTGCCGACGCGTGTGCGGCACTTGGAGCCGAATGGTCGGTGCCTAACACGGTTCAGTGGACCGCCTTGATAAATGAATTCAGCACATTAACCGGCAGTACCGGTACTACGGGAACTACCGCTGCTCTACAGAGTGTTTGGAACAGTGGCACAGCTTTGGCCGGCGGCGAATTATGGGGGAAATGGGACGAATGGGACAAGGTCGGAGCGTGGTGGAGTAGTGGTACTGCCGATGAAGGGCTGAGATGGAGCATTTTGACTAATGATTTTTATGGGCCTATCAATTTTTCTGGCAACATCGTTACGGTTAGATGCGTGCGTAGCTTGTAGGGTTGCTGTCTTGAACTGCGATTCGTGTAATTTTACAATGAGGCTGTTTTGAAAAAAAGCAACCTCATTTTGTGTGTTTAATTAAAAATTGTATCTTTGCACTGAAAAATAAAGGTTTGTCATGAAAAAATACTTACTAATACTCATTTGCCTGATGGGAATGAATTTGCAGGCGCAAAACAATACTCAGACGCACAATGGCGCGTTTCTACAATTGCGCGATATAGTGGACGGGAAATTTAACGCAAAAGGTATTTCCGCGATGCAGGCAATGCCCGACGGCGAACATTATACCGTGTTGAGTGCCGACAAAAAGGCGATTTTGAAGCATGCCTACAAAACCGGCAAGCCGGTTGACACGCTGTTTCACGTAGATAAAGTGCGCGAAACCAAATTGGACGCGATTCAGGGCTATGCGCTTGACAGTCGCGGTTTTCGGATTTTGGTGTGGAACGAAAAGGAAGAGATTTATCGCCGCTCGTGGAGGGCTGTGGTCTATGATTATGATGTTCGACGCAATTTTCTAAAGCCACTTTCCGACACGAAAGGAAAAATCATGATTCCGACCTTTTCGCCCGACGGACGCATGGCGGCTTTTGTGCGCGACAATAATATTTGGATAAAAAAATTCGATTATGATACGGAAATTCAAATCACGAAAGACGGTTCGGCCGGCAAAATCATCAATGGCATCACGGATTGGGTTTACGAAGAAGAATTTTCGCAGACTAATATGCTTTCGTGGTCGTCTGACAGTCGATTTTTGGCGTTTCTGAAGTCCGACGAAACGGATGTGCCCACCTATGCCATGCAACTTTTTGACGGCCGTTTATATCCTGATTCTTACAGCTACAAATACCCTACGGCGGGCCAAAACAATTCCAAAGTGGGTTGCTACGTTTACAATTTGGATACGAAAGATACCAAAAAAATGCAGGTGCCGCTGGATGCCGACGGCTATATCCCAAGTATCAGATTTACGCCAAACATAGACCAGCTGGCTGTGATGACGCTCAATCGTCACCAAAATAATTTTAATATGTATTTTGTGAATCCGAAATCGACGGTTGCCAAATTGGTGTTGCACGACGAAAGCGAGCAATACATCCCAGAAGACTGGATTTTGGAACTGAAATTTTCTGCCAACAATTTTGCCTACGTGAGCGAAAAAGACGGGTTTGCACATATATATATGTATGCGATGACGGGCGCGCTGGAAAAACAGGTCACGACGGGTCAATGGGACGTCACCAAATTTTACGGTTTTAATCCCGACACAAAAGCGGTTTATTTTCAATCGGCAGAAGAAAGTCCGCTTCGTCGTTCGATTTATAAAGTTGATACAAAGGGAGTTAAGACAAAACTCTCAACACAAGCTTTAATGCAGGCCGGTACTAATAATGCCAATTTTAGCACCAATTATAAATATTTTGTCAACACCTTTTCCAACACGACCACACCGAATTTTATTACGATTCGGGATGATCAAGGCAAAGAATTGGTCGTTTTGAAAGACAATAAAGAGCTGCAAGCGGCCTTGTCGGAAACGCGTTTACCAAACAAAGAATTTTTCACGTTCAGGACAGAAAACGGCGACGAACTGAACGGCTGGATGATTAAGCCGACGAATTTCAATGCTTCTAAACGCTACCCTGTGCTAATGGTGCAATATAGTGGACCCAATTCGCAACGGGTGTTGGATGCTTACGGCATTGATTGGGAATGCTATTTGGCTGAACAGGAGGGTTATATTATTGCGTGCGTCGATGGGCGCGGAACAGGTGCTCGCGGCGCACAATTCCGCAAATGTACGTATCTGCAATTAGGCATTAAGGAATCGGACGACCAAATTTCAGCAGCAAAATACCTTGCCGGTCAATCGTTTGTCGACAAAAATCGCATCGCCATTTGGGGTTGGAGTTTTGGCGGATTCAACACGCTGATGGCTTTAAGCCGCAGCAAAAACATCTTCAAGGCAGGCATCGCAGTAGCTCCTGTAACCGATTGGAAATATTACGACAGCGTGTACACGGAGCGATATATGCGCACGCCCAACGAAAATGCCGCCGGCTACAAAGCCGGTTCGCCGTTGGAGTTAGCGGACAATTTGAACGGCAATTTGCTCATCGTGCACGGCACGTCCGACGATAATGTCCACGTGACAAACACCATGGACTACACCACAGCCCTCGTCAAGGCAGGCAAGGAGTTTGAAATGCAGCTTTACCCCAACAAAAATCACAGTTTGCTCGGGAGTGACACGCGCTATAATCTTTATTCGCGAATCATCAAATTTTTGAAAGCGAATAATTGAAAAATACCGTTCATTGAAAAGTGATTATCTCGCAAAAAGAATGATTAGAAAACCCGACTGGCTCAAAATAAATCTTGGCAACACCAATGACTTTTCCACAACCGGCAAAATCGTCAAGGGACGTTCCCTCCACACGATTTGCGAAAGCGGACGCTGTCCCAATCGTGGCGAATGTTGGAACCACAAAACGGCGACGTTTATGATTGCCGGCGACATTTGTACGCGTGCGTGCAAGTTTTGTAACACCAAATCAGGGCGACCGTTGCCGTTGGATGTCGACGAACCACGCAAAATTGCGGAATCGGTTCGCCAATTAGGCTTGAAGCATGCCGTGGTCACTTCCGTAGACCGCGACGACCTGCCCGACGGCGGTGCAGCACATTGGGCGGAAACGATTCACGCCATCAAGCGCGAAAATCCGGACGTCACCATCGAAGTGCTGATTCCCGATTTTCGAGGCAATCAATCGCTTATTGCTCAGATAATTAACGCACGTCCGGACATTATTTCACACAACATGGAAACCGTGCGCCGACTAACCCCCGAAATTCGTAGCGTGGCGAAGTATGACACAAGTTTGGCCGTTTTGAAGCAAATTGCCGAAGCCGGAATCCCTGCCAAGACAGGTCTTATGTTGGGGTTAGGCGAAACCCAAGCCGAAGTCGAACAAACATTGAGAGATGTGTATGATGTGGGGTGTCGCCTGCTAAGTATCGGGCAATATTTGCAACCGTCGAAAGATAATGTGCCCGTTGCGGAATATATTCATCCCACAAAATTTGATTTTTATAAACAATTTGCCCTCTCTATCTGTTTTAATCATGTAGAGAGTGCTCCGTTAGTGCGTTCATCGTACCATTCCGCTACATATATAGAAAAATAAACATGAGTTATCATCGCGAAATAAGGCCTAAAAAAAGTTTGGGACAACATTTTTTGAAAGACATGTCAATCGCCAAACGCATTGCAGACACGCTCGTCATTCCCACGCCGACGGGAATCTCCTATTCGGAGTTGCCGATTCTGGAAATAGGACCGGGCACCGGCGTGCTGACTCAATTCCTGCCGCAAGCACAAACGACTGTGGTAGAGTTAGATACGGAATCAGTTGCCTACTTGAAAACGCATTACCCGGACTTGAAAGACCGTATCATCGAAGCCGATTTTTTGCAGATGGATTTAGAAAAATTGTTTGCAGGGCCATTTTGTGTGATTGGCAATTTTCCGTACAATATTTCGAGCCAAATATTCTTTAAAGTGTTGGATTACAAGGACAAAATCCCTTGCTGTGCAGGCATGTTGCAAAAAGAAGTGGCCGAACGATTGGCCGCCAAGCCCGGTAAAAAAGCCTATGGCATCATCACCGTTTTGTTGAATGTGTGGTACGAGATTGAATATTTGTTCACCGTGGAGCCTGAAGTGTTTGATCCACCTCCAAAAGTGCGCTCGGCAGTCATTCGCATGATGCGCAACACCCGCACAGTATTGGATTGCGACGAAACGCTCCTGAAAACGGTTGTCAAAACCGCGTTCAATCAACGCCGCAAAACGATGCGCAACTCCCTTCAATCATTGATTGGCAAGGGAAACGAGTTGTTTACTCAGCCCATTTTTGACAAGCGTCCCGAGCAACTCTCTGTTGAGGAGTTTATTGAGCTGACAAATCAAATCGCGCAGTTGTCCGCTCGTTGACCATTGTCGCGGGGGATGTCATTTCTATTGATATAAATGTCCTAACGGACAATTAGCTTGTCCGCAGGACATTCATATCATTAGAAAATAAGCATCGGCATGCATCCGTTTTTCCCGTTTCAATAGAATTTCGTCGGAAAACCCCATTTGATTATGGACGTGACGTCCCTCTCAGCAAGGCAAAACCTAGCTCGTCAGTCAAAAATTGACCGCTTGGCGGGAACCCACAGACCAGAACTCTATATATCGCGGACGCACCGCACGGAAAGCCCCAAACCCGACAAGTCCCAGGAAGGGTCGACTACTAGGTCCCAAGGCGCGGTGCCCTCCATGATGATCACGGTATTGGCATTTGTGCTTGTCATCCATATTACACCTTCATTCCAAGCACCGTATGTTGTACCGTTTAACACCCCAGCGAACACATCATTTCCGTGCCAGGCCAATGCGAGAGTGGCGGTTGGACCCGTAGTCCATAAACCGCCGGTCAACGTACGTAAATACATCGAGAGCAAGTCCCAATGGAGTCTCGAAGGCATCGACCACTCTGACCCGAGTTTTCGGCACGCCGCCGCACCCTCCGACCATGAGTAGTACCACCCACGACCAGTTAGATCCGCACCACTTGGGTCGTAACTTTTAGATGATGGTGTGCCTTCGGCAATATTTGTCGTTGTCCAGCAAAGATTCTCTAAACCCGGATTACTATAATTCGCGGTTGTTATATACCCCCTAATCGGGTTACCGCACCTCCATTCTGCATATACATCCGCCTCCGCAAGCGTGTTAAACTCCCTCACCGACGGAATCGAAAACGCAATCTCTTCGCCGTCCAAGCCCAGCGTCAGCAAAAACGTGTATTGCCGGCCCGCTTCAAACACGATGCCTTGCGCTTTATTTGCCGGGTCGTGCAGACGGAATACTACCTGACGCCTGTTCACCGTGTCGTTGGTAAGATAATCCACTTCGGCAATGGTGGCGTACAAATAGGACGCATCCGGCAGCGAACCGTCTATTTCGGCAACCGTGCCATATTCCGGCGTGCTGCCGGTGAAGGCTCCCAACACGGTTTCTTGGGGCAGCACCATCAAGCCGTTACTCGCATTGGTTATCGCGGTGTAATCGGTGCTCGCAGTGCCGGTGCCGTAAGGCACAAGCACATTTGTGCTTCCAAGATCCACTTTGTATGTAACCGAATCGTGTTGTGCTTTCCATGCAACGTCGTATGCTCCCGCGAGATGCTCAAATGGATCTGCTGCATTCGGCACCGAATCCAGCATGTTGAGCGTTCCTTTCGATTTCAATTTACTCAACGCCAGTTCTTTAATCACATACGTCTTGTTTTTGTTCTGATTTTGAGCCTTGAACACAATCCGTGACAGCGCGTGCTTGAAATTCAATTGGACGCTCGGGTTGCTTGGCTTATAAGTCAAATCGACACTTTTTGTAACCATAAAATCCTCTTGTTGGTCAATCGGCCGACTGCCGCCGACCCATCCGGGCACGGTGTATTCAATCTCGGGACCGGCGACAGGAGGGAGCGTGGACGTATTCCTTTTCAAACCTGCTGTTACGTTCACACTTGACGCGGGCGAGTAAGCGAAGAAATCGACGGAATCTCTTGCCGGCCAGCTGGCTTTTGGGAAATAGTCCCAACTCGCACCATCTTCGCTGCGTGTTACGGTCACGCCGTTCAGCACATAACCGTTGTAAGGATCTGCTGCACTGACCGCCGCGTCAGGATGGCTCCATGCCGAGGTGGTGAACGAAGTCATCGCTCCTGCGGTGGTTACACTCGCGCGCAGCTGTTTGTCCGCGAACGTCTTGAAGGAAATCTCCGGTGAACTACTCTGCACCGGACTGGATTGATACAGATCGGTTGCACAACTGCTCAAGGCTATCGCGCCGAGCAGGCCAAAACACATGTTTTTTGCTTTCATGCTTTAAAATTTTTTGTTTATACTCTATTTTTTAATTTATTGTTCATTATTCATTATTAATTGTTAATTGTTCATTGTTTGCATGGGGCATCGTCCCGCAGGGACGGGATGTGCATAACCGTAGGTGGGTGATGCCGAAGCCCCGAGCGAAGTCGAAGGGGGAAGCGCAACCTACGGTATTGGAGGGCGATACGCCTCCTAGTCCCGCATGGGACGGCATTATCATAATCTCGCCCTTGCAGGGCTTGGACGAGTGTTGGCGCCTTTTTCCGTAGGTTGCGCTTCGCTCCACCTACGGTTATGCACATCCCGTCCCTGCGGGACGA
>BNTP01000086.1 GCA_025996695.1 Bacteroidia bacterium
GGCAATCTGTCGGATTCCAAAGCAATTTCGGATATTAACTATTTGTCTTTCAAAAAAACAGGCTATCCGATTACCGCAGTGGCAAAAAATGCACTGACATACGCGGCGGAAATTGGCTACAATGTGTTGTCGTTTGGCAATACAAAAGAAAAACTCTATCCCTTTGTGCGCTACGAATACTACAACACTGCCGAAGCGGTGGAAGCCGGAGCCAAAGAAAATCCGCGCTACAAACGCGATTTGACTACGTTCGGCTTCAATTACAATCTATTGCCCAATCTGGTGGTCAAGGCGGATTATTCCATTCGGCGCATCAATGAGGGGAAATACAACAGCGAGCATACTTTCAGTGCGGGGGTGGCTTATACAGGATGGTTCGTTACAAAATAAGTTAAAAATTAAAAAACATACAAATGAAAAACTCAAAGAATTACTTGATAGCAATTGCATTGCTTGGCGCGGGATTATTCGCCGCCTGTGATAATAATGAAAGCGGGGGAAACGAAAATCCCGATGTGAATAACGCTCAAATTGAGGCATTGGCAACCAACTCGAAGTGGAACAACTATTTGGTGGCTGCCACGGAGGAGTTGTACAACGATTGTGTGAAACTGTGGGCAGCGTGGGCGGGTCCCAGCGCGTTATCCGTCGATGAATTAGCCATCGTGGGCGGCAACGCTTTTTGGACGAACGGCGGTTTGAATGCCCCCAACGGATATGCAGCTTTGGTGAAAAATCCGGGTAATGGTAATTACTATTCCAGCGGAATTAATGCCATAGAAGCAACCATCATTCAAGGCACTATGGATATTGCCGGCGAAGTGGGCGGACAGAAAATTGGCGGTCCCTATGGTCACGCACTTGCCGGAAAATATGCACAAGGCGTGCTCGAAGTGGAATCGTGGTACAGTTGGAACTCGATTACCGACTACTCCGACAATATTATGAGCGTGCGCAATTCCTATCTCGGCGTGAGAGGCGGAACAACGGCAAGTGCCAACAGTCTTTCTGCTTTTGTGAAAGCCCGTAATTCGACGTTGGATGCGGCTATCATCGCGGCTATCAATGCGGCTTACAACGGCATAAGAGCGATGGATGCGCCTTTCCGCAACAACCTGACGGGCACAAAAGTAGTGGCTGCAATGACGGCTTGCGCCGATTTGGAAGATATTTATAAAAGAGAATTACTTCCGTTGGTGCGTGGCGCAGGAGCAGCATTTGATTTCACGCCAATCTTGGCCACCTACGCCGACGATATTGTGGTGGAATCATACAAGGATATGAAAGACAAAGCCAATGCATTGAAAGAGGCAGCAGCGGCATACACCGCTAATCCGACCAATGCCCGATTGAGCGCGGTGTGCGATGCGTGGAAAGCCGTCCGTATTCCCTGGGAACAGAGCGAGGCATTCTTATACGGTCCCGCCGATTTGTTGGGGCTTGACCCCTCGTTGGATAGTTGGCCCCTCGACCAGGATGATATTTTAACCATCTTGAACGACAATAGACTAACTACCGTGCAACAAATTCAGGGCGCCATCACCGGCGAAAGCGTGCGCGGATTTCATACCATAGAATTATTATTATTCAAAGATGGACAAGACCGGACAATTAATAATTAACGGTCGGCAGGGGCTGGCGGGTCAAGCCCGCCATGACAGAATGTGTATTGCTATGCTAATTATTTGCGTAGCAACACTTTGTGCGTGCAGCAACGACGACGAAATTGTTATTAAAGACCAATACGGCAATGTCGCTCAAGCAGAACAACTGTCTGCCGGAACGTCCACCGTTTTCAATATTGGGAACTCGGCTTATGATACGCCGGCAGCGTGGGTTACGGGGGATTTGCTGACCCGATTTTATGCGGGCGACCGTTTGTATGACAACAATCGCGGCACCGAAGGCGGCAAAGGTCCGGTGTTTGCCGGCTCGTCCTGTGGCAGTTGCCACAACAATGCAGGGCGCACTTTGCCCTCCATCTACACACGAGACAGCGGTAGCGGCGCGGCGGGGTTTTCGTCGCAATTGGTGTATATTACCAGGCAAAACGGTACGCATTTTCGCCAATATGGGCGGGTGCTGCACGACCAATCTATTGTTGGCGTGGCGGCAGAAGGTAAGTTGCACGCCTATTTTACCGAGCAGGAGTTGCAATTTCCCGACGGTGAGCGGTATGTGTTGCAAACGCCGCATTACGAAATCTCCGAGTGGTATGCCGATAGCATCGCCCCTAAAGATTTGATAGTGGATGTGCATATTCCCTTGCGGCACGTAGGTATGGGGCAGATTATGGCATTAGATACCGACGAATTGAGAAAATTGGCAGCGCAAAGCAATTATCCCGAATACGGCATTTCCGGAAGGTTAAGTCTGATTAACGAACGCAACCGGCAATACGTGGGCGTGGGCGGCAACAAAGCGCACCACGCGGATTTGACAGTGGAGTTGGGCTTCTCGTCCGATTTGGGTGTAAAGAACGACCGCTATCCTTATGAGGTTTCCGAGGGGCAGTCGCAGATGTTGGGCTATTCGCATTACGGAATGGAAATCACCACGCGCGAAATGGAGGATGTCGATTTGTATATGTCCGCGTTGGGCGTTCCTGCTCGCCGCAATGTGAATGATGCGAAAGTTAAGAGAGGTGAAGAGAATTTTTATAAGGCGAAGTGTCAACTGTGCCACACGCCCACGTTGCACACCCGTCAGGATGCGCCGGTGCTGCTCAATGGTACGCGCTTGCCTTGGCTGACCAATCAGACGATACATCCGTACAGCGATTTTTTGCTGCACGATATGGGCGCGGGGTTGGACAATCACGTAAGAGCAGGATCGGCGTACAGTTACGAATGGCGCACCACCCCGCTGTGGGGCGTAGGTCTGCAACAGACGGTGAATGGGCATACGCGTTTCCTGCACGATGGGCGGGCGCGGAATTTTGTTGAAGCAATTATGTGGCACGATGGTGAGGGGGCTGTTTCGCGTGAGTTATTTAAGCGGATGGCAAAAGAGGATAGAGATGCGGTGGTTGCGTTTTTGAATAGTTTATGATTAATTACGGGATTATGAAAATAAAATTATTATTATTGAGTGTGCTGTTTTCGGTTAGTGCTTTTGCCCAAGAAAACAGCGACAAATACATTGAGAGTGATGTGATTCCTTTGGCGGGGAAAAAGGGCTTTAGTTTTGAAACCCGTGCGGGCGATTTTGTGTTTAAGCCCTTTGTGTTGGTGCAGACTTCCGCGAAAATGAATTATTACGACGATGAGGGTTTGGAACTTTCCGACCAGGACAATATCGCCAACAGCGGTTTTGAAATCGGCAATGCTTTACTCGGTTTTGCCGGAAAAGCCTTTGGCAAACTGACTTTCAACTTGACATTGAATGCGGCGCAATCGGGCGATGCGTTGTTGCAACAGGCGTGGTTTGACCTGAATTTGAAAGACGAACTCCGTTTCCGCTTCGGGAAATTCAAAACACCTTTCAATCAAGGCTATTTGGTCACTTTGGGCGAAACTTTGTTCCCGACACTTCCGGTATCGTTGACCGCTCCGGTAAATATTCCGTATTCGCTCAATTCGGTGAATCCGAATATTGCTACCGGCTTTGACTTGGGCGTTCAGGTGCACGGATTGCTTGCTCGCAAGTGGGAATACCGTGTTGGTGTTTTTAACGGGACGGGCATCGGTGTGAATGGTGCTAAGAAGACTTTGAGCGACGATTTGGGTGTTCCGTCGCTGCTCTATGCCGGGCGCATTGCCTATATGCCCAAGGGTGTGATGCCCACGCATCAAGGCAGTCCTGAGCAGTTGAGCGACAGCAAGTGGCTGGTGGCACTTTCCACTTCTTACAATGTGGAGGCTAATTGGCAGGCGAGCAATGATTTTCGCGCCGGTGTGGAGTTTGCCTATTTGTATAATCGCCTCTATCTGGCGGCTGAGGCGTATTATTTGAATGTGAGGTTTACGAAGAAGCAGCAGATTGCGCAGCCCTATAACTTTATTGGTGGATATGTTCAGGGCGGGTATTTCGTGAGCGACAAGATGCAATTGGCAATGCGTTATGATTTGTATAACCGCAATTCGCTGAAAACAGACGGATTTTTGAACTTGCCTGCACTTGGGGTCAATTATTTTATTGCGGGATATAATCTGAAATTGCAGGCGATGTATCAATATTTGGGCAAGTGGGGGCACGAAAATCAGTTGGCTCGCGATAATGACGACTTGGGTTTGGCGCAACATTTTGCTCAGGTGATGTTGCAGTTTTCATTCTAAAACAAAGCCCCCTAAATCCCCCTCAAGGGGGACTTGGAGAGCAATAACTAACAAAAGAACAAATGTTTATCAAACGTAAAAACAAACATAGTACGCACGCACCAAAGTCCCCCTGTGGGGGATTTAGGGGGCTTTTACTCGCCTGTATGTTCACGGCTTGCGACAGCGGTGATATTTATCCTGCCGACCGCACTAACAAGGGCGATAATATTGCAGTGGCGGTTTCGTTTCGCCTCTTGGCGAGGGACAAGATTCCGGCGGGCTATTCGCTTGTTTTTGGTGCATTTGAGGAGAACAATTCTTCGCCCTTGGTGTGGACGAGTGTGATGGAAACTGCCGGCGATGAGCCGGTGAGGGTTTCCCTGTCAAGTGTTCCCAAAGCGGCGCGCACTGTGAAGTTGAGCCTTTTTACGGTGGGGCGCAAGGCGATATACGATTTTTATACCTTTGATATTTCCACGGCATTGGAAGATATAGAAATCCCTTTAAAAGATGTATCTTTGTTGCTTAAATACAATAAAATACAGGAAATGTTTGGGAAGAATTGTACGGCTTGTCATGGGACGGAACGCGGTGGTGGTGGTTTGCTGTTGGGCGACGGCGTGAGTTATGCCGCTTTGGTGAATCAGGCGGCAACGAACAGCGAGAAAGTGAGGGTGGAACCGTATAGCGTGCCAAACAGTTTTTTGATGGACGTTTTGACGGATGAGGCAATAAAATTGAGTCAGCCGCATTCCACGATATTATATGCAGACGATATAAATTTGCTGAAGGCGTGGATTGCGGCGGGTGCAGAACATAATTGAAGATGAAACATAGACAAACAGAATGGAAAGACTTGTCGGCAAGTGCCGAAGTGAGCGTTTTTGAAACCGCCGGCGGCGTGGCGGAATATCACGCAATGGTGAGTTTGAACAACCCGCGGGATGATGCGGCAAGGCAATACCGCAACATCGAAACCGCTATTGAGCGGTTGCAACAGGGCGAGAGAAAGACTCTCGTGCTGAAACGCTATTTCGTGAGCGATGCCATCAATCACGCCTCGCTGTTGGCGCACAACGACAGTGTGGCGGTATCTATCGTGCAACAGCCGCCGTTGAATGGCACAAAAGTGGCGGTGTGGGCATATTGGGTTGAAGCGTGCATTGTGAAATCCATTGGCGAGGATGCCGTTGTGATGCTGCGCCCGCACTATCAGCATCTGTATAGTATGCAGTTGCACAGCCACGGCGAAGACGAATATATCCAAACTTCGGAGATTTTTAAGCATTATAGCCGCCAACTCGAACTCCGGCAGTGTTCGCTGAGGGCGAATACCGTTCGCACGTGGATTTATGTGCAGGGTGTGGATACGCATTATGCCGATATGGTGAAAGCGCGCCGCCTCTATTTCACGCAAATGGGCTTGACTGAGGCTACGCATTATATTGCGAGCACAGGGATAGAAGGTAGATATCTGCACCCTGAAACCACCGTGCTGATGGATGCATACAGCATCGCAGGCATCAAAGAAGCCCAAATAACCTATCTGAAAGGTGCCACCCACTTGAATCCCACGCACGAATACGGCGTAACTTTTGAGCGGGCAACAGCGGTGGATTATGGCGACCGCCGCCATATTTTTGTGTCGGGCACAGCGAGCATCGACAATCACGGCGACATCGTCCATCCCCTGCAAATTGATTTGCAGACCCAACGGACGCTCGAAAACATCGGCGTATTGCTTGCGGAGGCAGACGCCGGTATGGACGATATTGCGCAGATGATAGTCTATTTGCGCGATACGGCAGATTATGCGCGGGTGTTTGCGTATTTGCAACAGGCGTGTCCGCAGATTCCCAAGGTCATCGTTTGGGCACCGGTGTGTCGTCCGGGTTGGCTGATAGAGATGGAGTGTGTTGCGATAAAGGGCGTTCGGAATGGGGCGTTTGGGGAGTTCTAAATTTTATGCCTTGAAATTTTGGGGGGGTAACTATTTTTTAACTGTTTATTAAACGAAGTTTTTTTACTGCCGTTTGCCTTTTGGGTTGAGGAGTGGCGATTGAAATCAGGCGGAACTGTTGGCGACGTTGTTTGGAGGGAAGAAATAAGTGCTATTTATTAGAACTTATTTTAGTAATAACAATATTGATTGTGTGGGTTTTAGTAGGTTTTTCTTTTCCAAAAAGGGATAAATAAAGAAATCTTACTGCCCAGATAGCAAATGCTATCCAAATAAGATATACAAGCCCAAAGCCAATATAATCCGTAAAAGTGAAAGTGGGATATTCCATATCAGTGAATGTATTGATTGAGTGGGAACGGTAGGCTTTCGCTTAGTTTGTTTCCCTTGAATAGTCTGTAGATTGCATATAGTGCAACGAAAGGAATACACAGGGCTGCAAACATCAGTCCAACATAGCCTACTATGGTAAATACATTCCCAATAAAGATAACAACAGATTCCATAATGTTTCATTTTTAAGTTGATGGTGCAAAGGTAAATAATATTTTTAAAAAGAACAAATAAATGGCACATATATCATGGTAATTCCAATTAAATGAAATTTTTTTATTATCTTTGCCAAATGAAAATATTGAAAATTCAAAAGTCATGAAGAAATTACCGATAGGCATTCAATCGTTTGAAAAATTGCGCAGTGAAGGTTTTTTGTACGTTGATAAAACGAAAGAGATACATCAACTTACGAGTTCCAATATTGTTTTTCTTTCGCGTCCGCGGCGCTTTGGAAAGTCGCTTCTCATAAGCACCTTGGGTGAACTTTACAAAGGCAATAAGCATTTGTTTGAAGGGCTTTATATCTACGATAAATGGGATTGGACACAGCAATATCCTGTTATACGGATAGACTGGACAAGTATTGAGCATGGCAGCAGGGAAGAGATGGAACGAAGTATGTCAACATTTCTGAAACGACAGGCTACTTTAAATGGAATAAACCTTGTTTCAGAATACGCCTCCGATTGTTTTGCCGAATTGCTTGAGTCATTGCATCGTAAAAAAGGCAATAAAGTGGTTGTATTGGTTGACGAATACGACAAACCCATACTGGATGCGATAGGCAAGACGGAAGCAGCAGGTATTCGTGCGTTTCTTCAAAAATTTTATGTGATATTGAAAGGTGCCGACGACCACCTGAAATTCGTTTTACTGACCGGTGTAACGAAAGTGGCAAAAGTGTCGATATTTTCGGTATTGAATAGCCCCGACGATATTACAATGAGCGATAAATATGCCTCTATCTGTGGTTACACACAGGAAGAATTGGAACGTGATTTTTCGGAATATATTGACAATACGGCAATTCGTTTGGAGATGACAAGGGAGGATTTGCTGGCAAAAATCCGTAAATGGTACGATGGTTACACATGGGATGGCAAAACATCGGTTTACAATCCGTTTTCTACTTTGCCGTTTTTCAGCAGGAATGAGTTTTCCAATTACTGGTTTGAAACGGGCACGCCCACGTTTCTTATCAACCGGCTCAAAAAACACGGTCTCGCCAAAACGGTATTAGAACCTGTTATTGCTGATTCTTCGGCTTTCGACAGTTACGATCCGGATGCGCTTGGAGATATTCCTTTATTATTTCAAACAGGTTATCTGACTGTCAAAAACAAAAAAATGTTTGATGGAGAGCCTGAATACACGCTTGGAGTCCCTAATCTGGAAGTGCGAGAGTCGTTGATGAAGCATCTGTTATGTGCATTTACTCAATATCCTGTGGCACAATTGGGAGTATTAGGAAAAGCGATGTTGCAACAAATCCGTAATTACGATGTAGAGGGTCTGACAAATAATCTGCGTAAGATGCTTGCCGGTGTTCCCTACACTTTACAGCCGGAAGACCATGCCACCGAAGATGCCACCGAAGCCCGTTATCACATCATCTTTCAGGTGTGGATGACTTTGTTGGGTTTCAACATTCAGAGCGAAAGGTTGACTGATCGCGGAAGAATGGATGCGGTCTTGTTGCAAGGCGAAGTAGCAATCGTGGCGGAATTGAAATACCACGCCACCACGAAACTTGATACTTTGCTCGACCAAGCCATCGCACAAATCCGCGAGAAACGCTATTATGAACCTTTTATTGATAAAAAGGTCATTCTTCTGGGGCTTGCTTTCGGAGGCAATGAGGTGGCGTGCCGGATAGAACCGTTAAAAGAAAGTTATACTATCTATGCTCGGTTATGACGGTTAAAACACGTATTCCTTTCTATTCCATTGCAGCACTGATAGTCGTGATGGCAACCGCCACGTTTTTGGAAAAAGAGCACGGCACGAGTTGGGTGTATGCCAATATATACGGCACGTGGTGGTTTTCCGGTTTGTGGGGAATTGTCGCCATTACAGGCATCATCGGCATCGTCAAAGGGAGGTTGTACAAAAACGGCGCGTTGTTTTTGCTGCATTGCTCATTTATTCTCATTCTGACAGGTGCGTTATGCACCAAACTTTTCTCGCAGCAGGGCTATGTGGTGCTTGACAGAGCGCATCTCTGCGAAGCAATGCAGACCGACGAGGGCTTGACCGCTTTGCCTTTTGCCGTGCAATTAGACACGTTTAATGTGGCGTATTATCCCGGGACGAATGCGCCGTCCGACTATATCTCGCATTTTTCTATCAGCAACAAAATGTCAGG
>BNTP01000087.1 GCA_025996695.1 Bacteroidia bacterium
CAGCTGGCTGGGATTAAGTCCCAAAAACAAGC
This sequence comes from Bacteroidia bacterium, assembly GCA_025996695.1. Taxonomy (GTDB): domain Bacteria; phylum Bacteroidota; class Bacteroidia; order Bacteroidales; family Azobacteroidaceae; genus Azobacteroides. The sequence goes on from BNTP01000087.1 coordinate 33, forward strand.
AAAGCGGGAAAATGAAGAAACGGGTCAAATCTTCCAAAGGTAATTGTGCCGGAGAAATCTTCCGGCAGTCGGCACAATCCTTGTTAACCAGTAAGAACAATGCGATAGGCGCTTTTATTCGACGGCTAAGGGGACGTAAAGGATCTCCGATTGCCATTAAAGCCGGTGCAAGAAAAATCGCTATTGCTTTTTACAATGCGCTTACTCAGGGAATGGATTATGTGGAACTTGGTGCTATCAAATACGCTGAATTGTTACAGGAAAGAGAATTGAGAGCGTTGCGAAATTTGGCTCATAAACATAATTTCTATCTCGTTGACAATCAATGTGTTGCGTAAATCCGTCATTGGTACCGAGCCGCAGGCGAGTGGAGACACCCTATGATGCAGAGCACTTGCCGCCCACTGCGGGATAGCACGGGCGTCCGCAGGGACAGTGCGCTACCTTTTGTATAGGAAATTTGTCCTGCACCCCATTCCTAACCGTTTTGCTTTTGGGCAGGCTTATCCAAATTCGCGTACTGCGAATTCATGCTGATAAACTCCGGAACGATGTCTTTCATCACTTTCACGACTTCGGTTGTAGAGCGCTCGTTGGCAAATTTTTCCAATAGCGTCAAGGAGTCGCGCAAACGAGCACAATCACATTCCTGCACTTCGCCAATACGGATTTTGCGATTGTGCGTCGGAATAAGCGTTTCCGCATCGTAGAGCAACTCTTCATAGAGCTTTTCGCCCGGACGCAGTCCTGAAAACACGATATTAATATCTATGTAGGGCTCCAAACCCGACAGGCGAATCATTTCTTCTGCCATGTCTTTGATTTTCACTTTATCGCCCATGTCAAAGACGAAAATTTCGCCCCCTTTACCAAAATTGCCGGCATCTAAGACTAATCGGCAGGCTTCGGTAATGGTCATAAAATAGCGGGTAATTTCGGGGTGGGTGACAGTGATAGGCCCACCTGCGCGAATTTGTTGTTCAAAACGAGGAATCACAGAACCATTTGAGCCTAAGACATTGCCAAAACGAGTGGTGATGAAACGAGTGGCGCGGTCGCCTTTTTCTTCTTTCAAGTGTTTGGAAAGCGACTGAATATACATTTCGGCAATGCGTTTGGAAGCCCCCATCACATTACTTGGATTCACCGCCTTATCGGTCGAAATCATCACAAAAGCCTCTGCATTATATTCCACAGCCAAATCGGCGATGTTTTTTGTGCCCAACACATTGGTGAGAATCGCCTCGCAAGGATGTTCTTCCATCAGCGGCACATGTTTGTAAGCCGCCGCGTGGTACACCATATCCGGTTTGTATTTTTCAAATACCGATCGCATCAGAGCATAGTCCCGCACATTGCACAAAACGGCTTTATATTTGACAGACGGATATTTGTCGCTCATCTCCAAACTAATTTCGTGGAGCGGACTTTCAGCCACATCGCACAAAACAAGCAATCCCACATCGAATTTGCTCACTTGTCGCACAATTTCACTGCCAATCGAACCGGCGGCTCCCGTGATAAGCACAGTCTTTCCTTTCAAATTTTCAGCAATCGACTCCGTGTCAATGTTGATGGGAATCCGTTGCAGTAATTCCTCTACCTTGACTTTCTTTAACTCGCTGACTTGCAATTTATCGTTGCTCCAATCTTCAATAGGAGGAGAAGACAGTATCTCTTTTTTGTATTTGTTGCAATAATTTGCAATCCGTTGTTTTTCAGATCGTTCGATGCGTCGCGGTTCAATTACAATCGCTTGAAATTGGTTGCGCACTTTCTCATTGTCAAACGTTTTTTCTACAGAATAAATCGGTTTATTGCTGATGCGTTTGTTGATGGCATCGCTTTCGGTGGAGAGAAAGCCGACAACATCATATTTCACCGTTGGCATGTGATTTAGCAAGTGTGCCAAATCCACATTTTCTTGTTCCACACCATAAATAAGTACCGGAATGCTTGTGCGGTAAGTGGACACATTGCTATTGACTCGGTCAAAAAGCAGCCGCACAGTCATTTTTACAGAAAAAACAAAGCAAAATCCCAGCAAAAAATTGATTAAATAAAGTAAACAGATAAGTTGAGTGGACAACGCAGCGGATGCAAAAATCGGATTAGAACAATGATTAGCGAAATTAACGACTATCATTGTTATAATCAACAATGTGACATTTGCGAAAAATAACGATCCGAAAATGCGCATGACATCCCGAAATCCGGAATAGCGCATGACGCTTTGAAAGGTCTTGAAAAACAGGAAAAATAATCCCGTCACCGCCACACATATAATTGCCAAGACCCAAAACGACTGTCTATCAAAAGGATAATTTTTGAACCCAAAACAAATCAGGTAGGCAAAAGTAAAGGCTCCAAAAGTCAACAAAAAATCAATACCAAAAATAAACCATTTCGGTAGGTAGGGAACTGTTTTCAATCTGTCTAGTGCCGTGTACAAATAGTTTGCTTTCATCCGTATACTCAAAGTTAACTTCCTTCGGTCTGCAAAGATAATGCTTATTTTTGAATAAATGAATAATTTGGTTAAAAATACCCCCCCCCATTTAACATTTTTTAATACTTTGGAAATAATAACCATGTTCGTTCCGGTGATAGCCCACGCAAAATTCACCCACAAAATCAGGCGATAAAAACCGCTCAAAGAGCCTTAACGCAAGATAGCCCATACTTTTGCGCATATTGATTTCGACGCACGGATGCAGCCTCATTTGGTTGTTGTCCAAATAAATAAGCATATCCACGCCGATGTTTCCGTGATAATGCGGGGCATAAATTTGACCGATAATTTGCAGCAATTGGCATTGGATTTTTTCCAATAAATCGCCGGAAACAAATTCAGTCAATCGTTTTTTGATGGCGTCCTGCGACAACAAAAAACTTTTTTCGTAAGCCCCTTTCGCATTGGTTTGAAACAAGGAATAGCCTATGAAATTCACCGTCATTGCGGACGTAACCCGCAATCCCCTGACTGCCTGCTTGTCTGCGTTAATGGAAAAGTGCATGGAAAAATCCAACTGCTTGTCTAAGGCGCGTTCCAACGACACAGCCGATTGTTTGCGTACCATGCCTTTCAAAATTTGGCGTTCCGATTGCGCCATTTTTCCGGGCGGCAACCACACCAAACCCTTGCCTGAAGATGAATAGGGGGCTTTTGCGACTAATTGGCACGCACTATGCGCCACAATTTGTTCAATTTCGTCCGGATTGGAATAAAATTGGGGCAAGAGGTTTTTGTCAATTTCAGGAATGGTGTCAATGAGCGTTGACAACACCGTTTGGGCTGTTTGTCGACCGCCGAGTGTGCGGTACACGTCTTTCCAAGCCGGAATTTGCCAATCAAGCCGGTGCTGTTCACTCATTTGTGTCAAAAAATGGCACGCTTGCGGCGAAATTCCCCAAATATCCACAGCCTGATTGACCAAACGTTGAAATAATTCATCCGATTCTTGAAGATGTTTCAAGTCATCCATTGAAACCGTAGTTGCCAATTCACAAGCATGCAATTGGGCGATTTCTTTCAAAAAAGATTCCGGCAACGGCTCGTAAACAAGCACAAAATCGTCAGGATGCGCATACCACACAGGCAAAAAAGCCAACTCACGCTGCATACGCACGTGATTGGTGGGTGCTTGATAGTATTTTGAGCCGTTGAGCACCGCCGCCTCATGTCCCGGATTAAAATAGTGAATCATATTGCATTGCAAAGATACGATTTTTCACACAAATATCAATAAAAAAGCGGTTTCGTCGGAAAACCCCGATCAATTATGGACGTGAATCTCCTGACAAACAAGGCACTGCCTTGTTTGTCAGTCAAAAATCAATCGCTTAGCGGGAGATCACAGGTCTAGATTCTACAGTACGCGCACGCATCGTACAGTGCCGGCATTACTCGTCGCCCAGCCCGATACACTACGTATATTCAGCGCGGGCGGGGCAGCAGAATAGGTCACGGCCATATTAGGGAAGCTCGGGTCATCCACGTGCCAATGGGTAGATACGTCCCAACCACCCCACATAAGTCCGTTATACATCCCGGCAGCCGACGATGCGCTGATCCATGCAAGTACTAGATCCCCGCTAGTCCCGGATGTTCCATGACCTCCCGTTAGGGCATTGAACGCCGACCCGAGCGCATCCCATTGCGTCCTGTTAGGCAGAGCCCATTCCGCCCCAAGTGCCTTGCACGCATCGTATGCTTGTGCCTTGCTATAATACCAACCGCGACCGGAATTTTCATTTGGACCACCCTGGTCGTAAATTTGATATTCAGCGGTGCCTTCGGCAATATTTTGCGTCGTCCAGCAAATATTTTCTAAACCCGGATTACTATAATTCGCCGTTGTATAACCTTTAATCGGGTGGATGCCGCATATCCACGGTACATAATCCTCTGCAGCCAGATTAAAACCACTCACCGCCGGAATAGAGAACGCAATCTCTTCGCCGTCCAAGCCTAAGGTCAGCAAGAACGTATATTGCCGACCGGCTTCAAACACGATGCCAAGAGCTTTATTTGCAGGGTCGTGCAACCGGAAAACAACTTGTCGCCTGTTCACCGTGTCGTTGGTGAGATAATCCACTTCGGCAATGGTGGCATACAAATAGGAAGCATCCGGCAGAAGAGGGTCTATTTCGGCAACCGTGCCATATTCCGGCGTGCTGCCGGTGAAGGCGCCCAACACTGTTTCTTGAGGCAACACCATCAAGCCGTTACTCGCATTGGTAACATCGGTATAATCGCTACTCGCAGTGCCTGTGCCGTAAGGCACAAGCACATTTGTGCTCCCAAGATCCACTTTGTATGTAACCGAATCGTGTTGTGCTTTCCAAGCAACGTCGTATGTTCCCGCAGTATGAGCAAAACTATTCGCGCCATTCGGTACCGAATCGAGCAGGTTGAGCGTTCCTTTCGATTTCAACTTACTCAAAGCCAGTTCTTTAATCACATACGTCTTGTTTTTGTTCTGATTTTGAGCCTTGAACACAATCCGCGACAGCGCGTGCTTGAAATTCAATTGCACCGTAGGACTGCTTGCAAAAGTCAAATCGACACTTTTTGTAACCATGAAATCCTCTTGCTGGTCAATCGGACGACTGTCGCCGACCCATCCGGGCACGGTGTATTTAATCTCGGGGCCGGTGGCAGGAGGGAGCGTGACCGAAGGCGCCTGTTTCAAACCAACCGTCACATTCACACTTGACGCGGGCGAGTAAGCGAAGAAATCGACGGAGTCTCTTGCCGGCCAGCTGGCTTTGGGGAAGTAGTCCCAAGTACTAGCCCCGCCCGCTTCGCCACGTGTTACAGTTACGCCGTTCAGCACATAGCCGTCATAAACCGTTGGTGTTGCGGCTGGATGGCTCCATGCCGAGGTGGTGAACGAAGTCATCGACCCTGTGGTGGTTACACTTGCGCGCAGCTGCTTGTCCGCGAACGTCTTGAAGAAAATCTCTCTCTCGCTACTCTGCAACGGACTGGATTGATACAAATCGGTTGCACAACTGCTGCTCAAAGCCACCAGGCCGAGCATGCTAAAATAGATGTTTTTTGCTTTCATGCTTTTTTTAATTTATTGTTTATACTCTAATTTTAATTTATTGTTCATTATTCATTGTTCATTATTCATTGTTCATTGTTTTGCCGCCCTCGCAATAGCGCACAAAGCCGCAACAAGACACGGTTGTCCTGTTGCGGCTTGCTGGTATGTGTGTGAAAATTGTTTAGCGCGGGATGCGCGTAAAGGCCAAGCCGGCACGCGCAATGTGCTGAGAATGAGGAATTTACCCCCCCCCCATTTAAGTTGCTGATAATGAGCGGGTTACGAAAAATATTTTTTGTTTGCTTCATTTGACCAATACATGATTCGGAGACAAAGGTACAAACAATTTTTTAATAATCACACACTATTTGATGTTTGTCAGGGCAACCGCATGAAAATTATGATGATGAAAAAGACCGGAGGTCTTTACGTCACCCCGTATGGGGTGCAATTTTGATAACCCCGTACAAGCGAAGCGCAGTGCGGGGTGGAGCGACCACCATATCCACAGCGACCCCGTATGGGGTCGAACATACAGATGGCACACCTTCGGTGTGCGTGAGGAGAGGCGTAACAGATGGAAACAAAATCGCTGAATATAGCTGAATTTTGATGCGGGTACCCTGCTTTTTTTTCAAAATAAACCCGCGGTAAACTATGCTGGTAAGTTTAATAATTAAAGATTTGTTTTAAACACCCATTCCTCACCAACTCTTCCGGCGAGCCTGTGATTAGCCCTTTTTCTTTGTCCAAAATCCAAAGCGTGTCGGCTGTTTTGCACACTAATTCCAAATCGTGGCTCGACAAAAAGATTGCTTTACCGGTTTCGTGGCTCAACTTGCGTAGCAAATTCATGATTTCGGCTTTGCTGGGATAGTCGAGAAACGCGGTTGGCTCGTCCAAGAAAATTACCGGCGTTTGCTGCGCGAGGACTTTTGCTATTATCACTTTTTGGCATTCACCATCGCTCAGCGTTTGTACAGGACGGTTTGCTAATTCGGTAATGCCAATTTGCTGCAAGGATTCGTGAACGATTTTTCGGTCTTCATCCGTCAGTTGTCCCCAAAAATTCGTGTATGGACTTCGTCCTAAGCCGACTAAATCGTCTACAGAGAGGTTTGTGGCTGCTATTTTTTCGGTCAAGACCACACCGATAATGCGTGCCAATTCGTTACCTGCAAACTTTCGATGAGAGGATTGTGAATCAAGGTCGCAATGACGCGGATAATGGACATTGCCTGCTAAGGACGGTTGAAAACCTGCCAGCGTGCGCAAGAGGGTGGATTTTCCTACACCGTTTGCCCCCACAAGACAAGTCAATTCGCCGCCGAAAATTTTCGCATTCAAATTTTCGACGACGAGATGTTTGCCGTAACCAATTGAGAGGTTACGGAGTTCGATGTTATTTTTGTTCAAAGTGATGACGCACAAAGAGTTCCATCGCTTGATATTCCGCCATGCCAAGTTTGTCATAGCGCACCGCAGTATTCCTGTTTCGATCTTCCGCACGTTTCCAAAACTCGCGTGGGTCGGTTCCGGGGAACAAAGCCGGGTCTTTTTGCGACTGATGTTTGAAAATTGCCATGCGTTTGATGCGACTTTCTTCCGGACTCAAAGGCACCGCCATGTCCACTTCGGCGATATCCCATTCTTGCCAAGCACCGCGGTAGAGCCACATGCGGCAATCCTTCAACCAAACTTCGCCTTTCAATTGTTTCAAGGCTTCCAAAATGGCAATAAATGCCACACGGTGCGTGCCATGTGGGTCGGAAAGATCACCGGCAGCAAAAATTTGCTGTGGTTTCACTTCTTGCAACAACTTGGCAACGATGTCCACGTCAGCTTTCGAGATCGGAGCTTTTTTCACCGTTCCTGTTTCGTAGAAAGGCAGATTCAAGAAATGCACACGCTTTTCGGGGATGCCCAAGTAGCGGCAAGCCGAACGCGCTTCGCCCTGACGGATGGCCGTTTTGCAAGCTGCAATTTGTGGCGTATCGGGCTGTCCGGGACGTTTTTTTTGGAAAAATTCCAGTGAGTTTTTATACGCTTCCTGCGCTGTTTGGTCGTCAAATTTGTACAACGGAGCAATGTCGCGCACGAAATCCAAGAAGCGAGTCACTTCGTCGTCGTAGACCGCGATATTACCGGACACCTCGTAGGCGAGGTGCACTTCATGGCCTTGTTCGGAGAGGCGAGCCAATGTTCCACCCATCGAAATCACATCGTCGTCGGGATGCGGACTAAACACCACTACTTTTTTAGGAAATGGCGTAGCACGTTCGGGACGCGTCGAATCGTCAGCATTGGGTTTACCGCCCGGCCAACCGGTGATGGTATGTTGCAAATCGTTGAATACGCGGATGTTAATTTTGTTGGCAGGGCCATGTTCGGATACGAGTTCGCCTAATCCGCTGTCGTTGTAATCGCGTTCTGTCAGCTTGAGGATAGGTTTTTCTAATTTTTCGCACAACCAGAACACCGCTTTGCGAATGGTTTTGTCTGTCCAATTGACGTTGCCCACCAACCACGGCGTTTTGATGCGTGTCAATTCGGCAGAAGCGGCTTCGTCGAAGATAAAAGAGGCGTTCGGATGGGTTTGCAGGATAGATGCGGGGAGCATTTCCGTCACATTTTCTTCCACAATTTTGCGAACAACTTTTGCTTGACCTTCGCCCCAAGCCATGAGAATGATGCGTTTGGCACCCATGATTGTACCCAAACCAACTGTGATACAATGATTTGGCACATTTTCTTCGCCAAAGAAATCACTTGCTGCACCCATGCGTGTTGAATAGTCCAACGTGACCAAGTGGGTGCGTGAACTGAACATCGAACCGGGTTCGTTGGCCGCCAACTGTCCGCGACCGTCCGTGCTAAGTAATTGTAAATCAATACCTCCGGCTTCTACGATAAGTTTTTCGTATTTTTCGCAAAAAGCAGAAATCTCTGTTTTTTGCAAGTCGCCCGGAATCAAGTGAATGTTTTCCGGCAAAATATCGACTTCTTTGAACAGGTATTCATGCAAATAAAGATGATGGCTTTGCAATTCATCTTTCGACAGCGGATAATACTCGTTTTCGTGGAAGACCACCACGTTTTTGAAGCTCAACCCTTCCTTTTTGTGAAGTTCCACCAGTCGTTCATACACGCCCACCGCCGTAGAACCGGCAATCAGCCCCAACACACACTTTTGGTTCGCCGCTTGTTTTTCGCGAATCAAGGTTGCCACTTGCTTGGCTACCAAA